>NZ_JARGEE010000176.1:0-18142 GCF_033794485.1 Streptomyces sp. MB09-02B | reverse complement strand
GTCGTCGATCCCGGGGTTGTACTTCACGGGGTTGCCGGCGGCGGCGTCGTACGGGCCTGTGATGCGGTTCGTGTGCGGGACGGAGTTCGCTTCGCCCCGGTTGGCTCGACATCTGGCGGCGTCTCACGGGTGAGGGAGGTGGCCGGGTTCAGCTCGGGGGGTTCGGTGCGTTGCGGGGTGCGGGCCCGGTGGGGCTTCTCGCGCAGTTCCCCGCGCCCCTTGCGGGCCTTCGGCCCTCAGGAGGCCGGGGGCCGCTCGTCGTACCCGGCTGAACCCCCGTTCGGGAAAAGCGAGTTGACGTAGGGCGGGGTCGGGACGGTCGAGGTGCCGTACGTCGTCCGGTTCGGGTCGAACCGATGGGGCGGCGCATCCGTATTCTCTGATCATGGCCGCACCCACCGCATATTCACTCATCGCCACTGACCTGGACGGAACGCTCCTGCGCAGTGACGACACCCTCTCCGACCGGTCCCTCGCCGCGCTGGCGCGGGCCACGGAGGCCGGTGCCCAGCACCTCGTGGTGACCGGACGGCCGGCACCGAGAGTGCGCCCCCTCTTCGACGACCTCGGCAGCAGGGGGCTCGCGGTGTGCGGACAGGGCGCGCAGTTGTACGACCCCGGCGCGGACCGGCTGCTCTGGTCGGTCACCCTGGACAGGGAACTCGCCGAGACCGCACTCGGCAAGATCGAGGCGGAGGTCGGACAGGTGTACGCGGCCGTCGACCAGGACGGGGTCGACGGCCTCACCCTGATCGAGCCCGGCTACCTCATGCCGCACCCCACGCTGCCGGCGGTGCGGGTGCCGCGCCGGGACGACCTGTGGTGCGAGCCCATCAGCAAGGTGCTGCTGCGCCATCCCTATCTGTCGGACGACGAGCTGGCCTCGGCGGCGCGGATGGCGGTCGGTTCGCTGGCGACGGTCACCATGTCGGGGCCCGGCACCGTCGAACTCCAGCCATGCGGCATCACCAAGGCGACCGGGCTCGCGCTGGCCGCCGACCACCTCGGTCTGACCCCGGACGACACCATCGCCTTCGGGGACATGCCCAACGACATCCCGATGTTCGACTGGGCCGCGCACGGCGTCGCCATGGCCAACGCGCACCCCGAGCTCAAGGCCGTCGCCGACGAGGTGACCCTCTCCAACGAGGACGACGGGATCGCGGTGGTGCTGGACCGGCTGTTCCGCTGAGACAGGCGTTCCCCCTGGGCCCGCCGGCCCAGGGGGAACGAGTGCGGAGCGGGGTGGGGCTCAGTACGGACCGAACACGTTGTCGATCGAGCCGTACCGGTCGGCGGCGTAGTTGCAGGCCGCCGTGATGTTCGCGACCGGGTCGTACGGGTCGTACGGGGTGCCGGACACGTGGTACGCGGCGAACGTCGGGTCGATGACCTGCAGCAGACCCTTCGACGGGGTGCCCGCGGCCGCGTTGGAGTCCCAGTTGTTGATCGCGAGCGGGTTGCCCGACGACTCGCGCATGATGTTGCGGTGGATCCCGTTGTACGACCCGGGAATTCCCTTCTGCGCCATGATGTCCAGCGACTCGCGGATCCAGCCGTCGAGGTTGTCCGGGTACGTCTTGACCGACGCCTGGGTGGCCGTGGAGGCCTTCGGCTTCGTCGACGCCTTCTTCGCGGGCGTCTTCGTCCCGGTCACCTTCAGCTTCAGGCCCGGGCGGATCAGGGCCGGGTTGTCGCCGACGGCGGCGCGGTTGTCCTTGTAGAGCCGCTGCCAGCCGCCCTTGGTGCCGTGCTTGCGGGCGATGGAGGAGAGCGTGTCGCCGGAGACCACGGTGTAGTTCGTGGACTTGGGCAGCGTCGCGGCCGGCGCGGACTGCGGCGCCGACTGGACGGAGCCGACGGCCTGGGCCGGGGCGGCGGCGCTCGCGGTCGTGGCGACCGTGAGCGGGAGGGCCAGTGCGGCCCCGCCCGTTCCGGCGGCGAGCACGCCCCGGGTGAACGCGTTGCTTCTGGGGCGGCGGTGTTTGCCTCGTGCGGGCATGGCGGATTCCTCTCCGTCGCCTGCGGGGTGAGCTGTCGGGTTCGGGCTGGAGATGTCCGGCCGTGCGCGTCGTCCCGGCGGCCGCTGTGCGTGCCGCGTCCGCCGGTCGTGCCGCGCGTGGCTTCACCCCTAGCCGGTCCGATGGGGGAAATGCCGGACCGGCGCTTACCTGGGTCCCCCGCTCCTGCCGTGCGTGGATGAGTGGTGATGGGTGGGGAGTCCGGGCGGCGGCAGGATTCGGCGGTCCGTCCGGACGGGGTGTGAACGTATGCGAGAGCACACGATCGGAACAAGTCCCGGTTTGGCCGGTAGGTCTAGTTGACCTTGTGTTTGGTGTGATTCGGCGGCAATTTCCGATGCGTGTCCCGGGGTCAACTTGCCTACCGCAAAGGGGAAGACGGCATGATGGCGGCGGGTTGCGCCACGGGGGGCGGGTGACTCAACTCACGGGAGGAGTCGGGTGAAGTGCTCTCAATGCAGCAAATCGGTCAAGTCGGGCCGTGTGTGCGCGGGCCACCGCGAGGGCGTTCGGATGTCCGTGGGGGGCTCCGGCGGCGGAGCGGATGGCCGGGGCGGGCCTCGCGCGGGTGCCGTACGCGCGTCGACCCGTGGGCGCTCGTGGTGATCGAAAGGTGACCGGATACGCTGACTCGGGTGATGGCAGCGACAGATCGACAAACTGTGTCATCGCCCGTGAGAGCGAACCAGACCGACCGTGCGACCGTGTGATCGTCAGTAGACGTCAGCAGACAGGAGAACCCTCGTGACCGTCGTCGAGCCGTTTGGGCTGAGCGCGCGGGACCAGGCTCTCGAAGCCGATGTCCAGGCCGGAATGGCGGCCGTCGAGGAGGGTCTGCTGGAGGCGACCAAGAGCGAGGTCCCCTTCATCCAGGAGGCCGCCCAGCATCTGCTGCGGGCCGGCGGCAAACGGTTCCGCCCGCTGCTGGTGATGCTCGCGGCGCAGTTCGGCGACCCGTACGCGCCGGGTGTCGTGCCCTCGGCGGTCGTGGTCGAGCTGACCCATCTCGCCACGCTGTACCACGACGACGTGATGGACGAGGCCGAGGTGCGCCGGGGCGTGCCGAGCGCCAACGCACGCTGGGACAACTCCCTCGCCGTCCTCACCGGCGACTTCCTCTTCGCCCGCGCCTCCCACGTGCTCGCCGACCTCGGCCCCGACGCCGTCCGCATCCAGGCCGAGGCCTTCGAACGGCTGGTCACCGGACAGATCCTGGAGACCGCCGGGCCGCGTGACGGACGCGACCCGATCGAGCACTACCTCGACGTGCTCGGCGGCAAGACCGGCTCGCTGGTCGCGGTGGCCGGACGGCTCGGCGCGCTGATGGCCGGGGCCGACGAGACCGTGGTCGACATCCTCACCCAGTACGGGGAGCGGCTCGGCGTCGCCTTCCAACTCGCCGACGACGTCCTCGACATCGCCTCCGACTCGCACGAGTCCGGCAAGACCCCCGGCACGGACCTCCGCGAGGGCGTGCCGACCATGCCGGTGCTGCGGCTGCGCGAGCGGGCGGGCCGGCTGGGGCTGGCGGACGACATCGCCCTGTGCGAGCTGCTCGACTCCGACCTCACCGACGACGCCCGGCACGCCGAGGCCCTGGCCCGGCTCCGCGTCCACCCCGCCCTGGAGCAGGCCCGCCGCGACACCATCCGCTACGCGGAGGAGGCCCGCGCCGTCCTGGCACCCCTCCCGGAGTGCGACGCGAAGGCGGCGCTGGTGGAGCTGTGCGACGCCGTGGTGCACCGCGCCGGATAGCCACCGGAGAAGTCCCGGACAGTCACCGGAGAAGTCACCGGGGACCGGTCGTCGGCGGCGTCCCCTACGGGTCGTGGGGAGGCGCCGCCTCGTCATGTCATCCCTGACGGTCCGCCATGTCATCCCGTAGCAGTACGTGGAGTTGAGTCCCGAGTCTGACGATTCCCTCCGGCCGATTTGGTCAGATGGGTATCACCACTCCTCACCGATTCGGGTGAGAATGGCGGCTGAGAGTAGACGCCGCCGCCGACGACGGAGGTAAGGCACACATGGCACCGTACGAAACCGACGACAGCGCCCGGTCCGGCGACGCGGCCGTGCTCGCGGCCGAGGCCGAGGAGGCGCGCTCGGCACGGCGACGCAAGGCCGCGCGGTACGTCGTCCCGGTCACCGTGCTGGGCGTGGCCGCCGCGACCATCGGGCTCGTCCCGGCCTTCGCCGGCTCCGGTGACCCCGATCTGCCGAAGATCAGCGCACAGGAACTCATCGAGAAGATCGCCGCGTCGGACGTCCAGCAGGTGTCCGGCACGGTGAAGATCACCACGGACCTGGGCCTGCCCGACCTGGGCGGCCTGGCGGACAGCCTGGGAGCGCAGGGCGCCCCCGGCGGCGACGGCGGTTCCTCCGCGGACCCGTCCTCCAAGCTTCTCGAACTCGCCACCGGCACCCACACGTTGCGGATCGCCGCCGACGGCCCCGACAAGCAGAAGCTGTCGCTGCTGGACGAGGCGGCCGAGTACAGCGTCATCCACAACGGCGACGACCTGTGGGCGTACGACAGCGCCTCGAACGAGGTCTACCACGCGACCGGCGCCGGCCCGCAGGGCGAGGGGAAGGACGGTGCGGGCAAGGGCGGCGAGGACGCCCCGGACACCGCCGAGGACGTGCCCGCCACGCCCCAGCAGCTCGCCGAGGAGGCCCTGAAGGCCGTCGACGACACCACGTCCGTGACCGTCGACGGGACCGCGCAGGTCGCCGGGCGGGACGCGTACAAGCTGGTCATCAAGCCGAAGCAGTCCGGTTCGACTGTCGGGGCGATCTCGATCGCCGTCGACGAGAAGACGGGGCTGCCGCTGAAGTTCACGCTCACCCCGGCGAGCGGGGGCGCGGCCGTCGTGGACGCGGGCTTCACGAAGGTCGACTTCGGCAAGCCGAGCGCGTCGACGTTCGACTTCACCCCGCCGAAGGGCGCGAAGGTCACCGAGGCCGACGAGGCCGACGAGGCCGGGAAGTCGGGCGGCCACGAGGCCGGTTCCGGCGACTCCCTGTTCGAGGGACACGGCAAGAACGGGGAGTTCAAGGACGGCAAGGGTCTCAAGGGCTCCGAGGAGGAGTTCGCGAGCGGGCTCGACGGCCTGAAGATGATCGGCGAGGGCTGGAGCACGATCGCCGTGATCGACGGCGGGTCCGAGGCCGGCATGCCCACGGGTGGCGGCGAATCGTCCGGTGACGCCCGGGTCGACGGCTTCCTGAACTCCCTCGGCGACCAGGTCAAGGGCGACTTCGGCTCGGGCACGGTCTTCAAGACCCGGCTGATCAACGTCCTCTTCACCGACGACGGCAAGGTGTACGCGGGCGCCGTCACCAAGGAGGCCCTGGTGAAGGCGGCCGACGCGGCGAAGTAGAGCGGCCGGCTCGGCGGACCGGCGGTGCGCCGGCCTGGTTGACCGGCCGGGGCGGTGGAGTAGTGGCGCCGGTTCGGCGGGCCGTAGCGGCGGAGCGGTGGTGCCGAACCGGTGGGCCGGGGCGGTGAGGTAGTGACGTTCGGCTGTGGGCCGGGGCGGCTGATGTGCCGTCCCGGCCCATCGGCCGTACCGGAGGGGAGCCATGAGCGACGCAGCCATCCACACCCAGGGGCTGACCAAGACCTTCCGCGGCGGACAGGTGGCCGTGGACCACCTGGAGCTGACGGTTCCCAGCGGCAGCGTCTTCGGCTTCCTCGGCCCGAACGGCTCGGGCAAGACCACCACCATCCGCATGCTGATGGGCCTGATCGAGCCGACCTCGGGCACGGCCCAGGTCCTCGGCCGGCCCATGCCGCGCTCCACCCGGACCGTCCTCCCGCACGTCGGCGCCCTCATCGAGGGCCCCGCCCTCTACGGCTTCCTCTCCGGCCGCGACAACCTGCTCCGCTACGACTCCGCCGACCCGACCGCCGACCCGCGCACCCGGCGTACGCGGGTCGCGGCCGCCCTCGACCGGGTGGGGCTCGCGGCCGCCGCCGGCAAGAAGGCCAAGGCGTACTCGCTGGGCATGAAACAACGGCTGGGCCTCGCGGCGGCCCTGCTCCAGCCGCGTCGGCTCCTCGTCCTCGACGAGCCGACGAACGGTCTGGACCCGCAGGGGATGCGTGAGATCCGCACCCTGGTGCGGGAGTTGGCCTCCGACGGCACCACCGTCTTCCTCTCCTCGCACCTCCTCGACGAGATCGAGCAGGTGTGCACCCACGCCGCCGTCATGGCCCGCGGCCGGCTCATCACCCAGGGCCCGGTGACCGACCTGGCCGCCGGCGCACGCGGCCGTCTCGTCGTCACCACCCCCGACACGGCGGACGCGGCCCGGGTGCTCAAGGAGCAGGGAATCGCGGACGTGGTCGTGGACGAGGGGGCGGAGGGCGCCGGGACCGAGGCGGGAGGCCGGGTGACGGCCGAACCGCCGCCGCCCGACCGCGACCTCGCCGAACTGAACGCCGCACTGGTCACCGCGGGCGTCCGCGTCCGCGGCTTCGCCCTCGAACGCGCCTCCCTGGAGGACGCGTTCGTGGCACTCACGGGGGAGGGTTTCGATGTCGCGGGCTGACACGTCCGGGGCGGAGGCGTCGCAGAACACGTCCGGGGCGGGGGCGTCGCAGCACACGTCCGGGGCGGAGGCGCCGTCGGAGACCTCCGCGGCAGTCGCCGTCCCCGCACGCGCGCCCAGCCTCCTCTGGACCTTCGGACTGTTCCGCAGCGAGTTGGTGACGACCTTCCGGCGGTGGCGGACCCTCGCACTGCTGGGCGTGCTCGCGGCGGTGCCCGTCCTCGTCGGCATCGCCGTGCGGATCGAGACGGGCGACGGGTCGTCGATGGGCGGCGGACCGGAGGGCGGGGGCGGCGGTGGCGGGCCCGCGTTCATCGCGCAGATCACCAACAACGGCCTGTTCCTGGTGTTCACGGCGCTGGCCGCGACGCTCCCCTTCTTCCTGCCGATGGCCGTCGGCGTGATCGCCGGGGACGCGATCGCGGGCGAGGCGAACGCGGGCACCCTCCGCTACCTCCTGGTCTCACCCGCCGGCCGAACCCGGCTGCTGCTCACCAAGTACGCGACGACCATGACGTTCTGCCTGGTCGCGACCCTCGTCGTGGCGGCGTCGGCGCTGGCGGTAGGGGCGCTGCTGTTCCCGCTCGGGGAGCTGACGACGATCTCCGGCACCCGGATCAGCTTCGCCGAGGGCCTGTTGCGGGCCCTGCTGATCGCGCTGGCGGTGGCCGCGTCACTGATCGGGGTGGCGGCCCTCGGGCTGTTCGTCTCCACCCTCACCAACAGCGGGATCGCCGCGATGGCGACCACGGTCGGGCTGCTCATCACCGTCCAGATCCTCGACCAGATCCCCCAGCTCGATGCCCTCCACCCGTACTTCTTCTCCCACTACTGGCTCTCCTTCGCCGACCTCATGCGCGAGCCGGTCTACTGGGACGACCTCCAGCGCAACCTCGGCCTCCAGGCCGTGTACGCGGCGGTGTTCGGGTCGGCGGCATGGGCGAGGTTCACGGCGAAGGACATCACCGCCTGACGCGACGGCTCAGGCGGCGGCCTCCTCCGTGTCGTACGGGAAGCGCGCGAACGGCGGTTCCGTGGTGAGGAAGGTCTTCGCCCGGGTCAGGGCCGCGGTGTCCCGGAGGACGTCTCCGGGCTTGCTGCCGTTGCCCAGCAGCACTCCGCCGAAGCGCATGCCCAGGTAGGCGGCGGAGTGGTTGAGCGTCCCGATGAGGGGTTCGGCGACCTCCTCCTCGTAGTGGGCGAGCGCGGTGACGCCCCAGAGGGTGCGGCCGGCCATGGTCTTCTTGAAGTCGACACCGGGGGTGCGCAGCCAGCCCGACCAGTGGTCGAGGTAGCGCTTGACGTGGGCGGACACGGAGTACCAGTACAGCGGCGAGGCGATCACGAGGTCCGTGGCCGCGAGCGTGGCGTCCAGCAGCAGCGCCCTGTTGTCGCCCTCGGGCCTTACGTGGTCACTGTCGTGCCGGAGGTCCTCGAAGTCGGGCAGCGGGTGCCGGGCCAGATCGATCCACACCTGCTCGACATCGTCGGGCAACTGCTCCGCGGCCGCCCGGGCCAACATCTCGGTGTTGCCGTCCGGCCGACTGCTACCGAGAACGAACAGGAAACGGCGGGTCATGGGTCCCCCTGGCTACGTGGCGTCGGCGTCCGTGCATGCGACGCATGGGTGCGCGGCGCACGGCGAGTACATGCGTAGACAATATATGCACACGCATCTGAATGCAGAGGCCCTGCGGATGCCTTGTCGTGCCGTGCGCGACCTCCCTCAGTCCTCGGCTGGCGTGGGATCGGCCTTGCGCAGCACGACTCGCCAGTTGCTGCCGGTGCCCAGGCCGTCCACCCGGTCGAGGATCCAGGTCTCGTCCCGGACCGGGAAGGTGTCACCGATGCCCAGCTCGAATTCGTGTTCCTCTTCGGCGGCGACGACGAGGAAGACCGTGACGGGTTGGTCATCGGGGGCGTATACGTGGATTACGGCGAAGCGGGCTTTCTCGGAACGCTCGGGTACGCCGTGGCGAAGCCTGATTTCGCTGATCAATGCGGTCACTCCAGTGTCGTGTAGCGATTCTTGACGTGCTCTCTGAGTTCTTTGACCGTCAGAGGCTTGGGGTTGTT
This sequence comes from Streptomyces sp. MB09-02B, assembly GCF_033794485.1. Lineage (NCBI taxonomy): Bacteria > Bacillati > Actinomycetota > Actinomycetes > Kitasatosporales > Streptomycetaceae > Streptomyces > Streptomyces sp. MB09-02B. The sequence goes on along the minus strand of NZ_JARGEE010000176.1, from coordinate 9,491 downwards.
GAAGTTGTATGGGTTGCGCAGGTGTATCAACCCGCGCTCATCCACTTTGGTCACCTCGTACGCATGGCCTCCTATAAGTCCCTTGGGGAGCCGTTTCGTTTTCTCGTCGACACTCACCGTGCCTACCAGTACAGGGCAGCGGTCCGAGAGCTTCTCCCGGAATATGCTCAGCAGCTGGCTGTCCGGACTGCGTCCTTGCATGTCGTACCGACTCGGGAAGTGATCGGAGTATGCGTGTGCACCGGTGAGCTGCGTCAGTAACTCCGCACGCTGGCGGGGGAAGGTTCCCAGATCGAGCCGGTCGTATCCCGAGACCGCCTTGGATCGGTTCTCGTCCCAGGTCTGGTCCACTCCGGCAAGCGCCTTTTCCAGAATCGGCGCCCACGCGGTCTCGCTGGCTCCCCCGGAGCCGTACAAGGGTTGGTCCGGATTCAGTCTGCTTACAGGTAGTTCGGGAGTCACCGTGAGGACGGCGACTTCCCCTGTCGCATCGAAATGGTGCCAGTCTCCGTCAAAGGAGCGCTTTGTCTGGTGGAGTGTGACCTCATAGGTGCCGTCGTCATTTTCCCGTATCAGTTCGGAGATCACCTCCGGGCGGTGCGCGGCCACGGCGCCCATCGTGGCGATAACTCCACAGTCGTTCAGTCTGCCCTGTTCGGTCTGTTCACGGGTGGGTGGGCCGTCGAAGAGGGGAACGCGCCTACCGTCGGGACCGTCTAGAGGGGTACCGTAATAGCACAGATCGATGCCTTCGTCCGGCAATTCGAACCGTTCGAAATTCGGTTGGTCGATCGTTGCGTGGATAGAGGCGGGCTGCTCGACGGTGGATTCACCTCGACTGCCCAGCGCTTCACGCAATTGCCCGAAGAAACCACCCTCCGGCGCTTGGCCCGAGTCCTCCGCCTTGAACGGATCCGGAACTTCCGGCGCGTCCTGCGCCCGCTCCATGTCGGTGACGGCAGCTGATGCTTCCGGCCTCCGGCCGTCGGCGGTTCCTGCTTCGAAGGTGCCGTCGTCGGCCAACGGCTCTTCCCACACCGGATCGTCGGCGGGGTGAGGCTCAGGAGCCTCATGTGCTGCCGAGACCTCGAAGAGCGCCGGGGGGTCGGAGGCTCCCCGGGTCTCCGGGGACTTGAAGGGGGTCGGAGCCCCGTCCGTGTCCGCAGGCTCCTCCGGATTCGGCGCCTCCCCGGGAGCGGGGGCTTCCAGCGCGTCCGGAGTGGCGAGCTGTCTCAGGTTTTCCGGAGTCTCGATCGGATCCGGCGCGTCTGTGGAGCCCACCGGGGCAGGCGCGTCCACGTCCTCCGCCGGCAGTTCGTGTTCCGCGGACTTTTCGGGCTCCGCTGCCTCCATGGGCCGGGCGGGCGTCTCGTTCTCGGTCGGCTCCATGGCTTCGGTGGGCTCTGCTGACTCCGTCGGCTCGATCGGTTCTATCGGCGCAGAGGTGTCCCAGGCCTCCGCAGGGGCAAGGGCTTCCATAGGGGTCGGCGCGTCCGCGTCCGCCGAGGTCAGCGCCTCCGCCGGTTCTGGTGCCTCCAGCGGCTCCGGGGCTTCCGCCGGTTCTGGTGCCTCCAGCGGCTCCGAGGCTTCCGTTGCGTCCGGGGCCTCTGTCGGTTCGCCTGTCGGGTCCGGCGCGTCCGTCGGAGCCGGTGCTGTCTCCGGAGGCGGTGGTTGTTCTGTGGGGCGGTCGCTCATGTGGAGGGCTGTCCGGGGGCTGTGTGGGTGCGGTAGAGGCGGACCCAGGGGAGGGTCTTGCGTTGCCAGGCGGCGCGGGCCAGGTGGATGAAGACGCAGGCCCGGTAGTCGCGCAGGGCGTCCGGGGCGGGGGCCCGGAGGGGGACCGTGTCCGCTAGTTCGGCGACCCACTCCGCCGTGCCGCTCCACCAGGCCGACTGCTCCGGCTTGGACTTGGGGTACCGGGCGACTCGTTCCTTGAGTTCCTTCGCGTGCTCGGGCCAGACCGCAGTACTCGCGCGGGAGCGGAACGCACAGCGGTGGGCGCAGCCGTCGCAGTCGGGGAAGGGGGACAGGGCGTCGGACACCTGTGTCACCTCCGCCGCGAAATCGCGGAAGCGGGAGGCCAGTTGAGGGGTGGTGGCCAAGGGGGCCCGGGCCACGCCCGCCTCCCGGGCCGCCGCCGCGCGGACGTCGGGCACCGTGATCAGAGCCGGGCGGTCGAGACGGTCGTGGTGGGCGAAGGCGTGGAAGGGTTCCAGGGTGGCCGCATAGCGCTCCTGGTCGGGGGAAAAGCGCATGGTGCCGCCGATCAGCTCACGATCGGCGGTCGCGGGCAGCCGGTGCATGACCTTGAGGTTGGTGTTCTTGTACGCGTCCTCGACGAGCTTGCCGGGAACCTGCTCGACGATGACCACGCCCTCGCCGTACTTGCGGTTCTCGGCGAGGGTGTTGGCGAAGGCCTGGGCTGCCCGGGCCTGGGCGTTGCCCTCCTTCGCGTCACCGGACCGGGCGAGGGGCTGCCCGAGGAGGCGGTGCGCCTCCTCGATCACGGTGACGTGCGAGAGCGAGCCACCGGCGCGGTTCGCTTTGTAGTGCTCGGTCATCGTCTGGAGGATCAGGGCGGTCACGAGTGACTGTTCCTTCTCGTTGTCGCCGATCGCGGCGAGTTCCAGGACCACCGGGCGGCGCAGCAGTTCCGCCATCGGGTACGAACGCGTCACGTCCAGCGTGCTGCCGCAGGCGCCCTCGGCCAGCGACTCGGCCCGCAGCCTGGACGCGGCGACGATGTTGTCCCGCACCTCGCCGGAGTAGTCCAGCCGCTCGCACTCCCGGCGCATCTCGGCGATGAAGTCGCGCAGCGTGGGCCACTCGTGGTCGGGGCCCGCGACGTCCGTCGGCACGACGCCCTTGCGCGCGTACGTGGCCCGCAGCGCCCGGTTGTAGATGGTCGGCAGCGGGTCCCACAGGCCGAACGCCGCGTCGAAGCAGGCCAACAGTCCGGCCACATGGGTGCTGATTCGCACCCCGGCCGGAACCTCGAAGGGGTTCAGGCGCAGTGGAGCCGTCGTCTCGTCGCCCACGGTGAGCACCACGAGGTCCTCGAACCCGGGCTGTGTGGCCAGCCAGCGGTAGTCGTCCAGTTCGGAGTTGACCGGCTCGATGACCAGGAACGGCACCCGGTGGTCGCGCCACAGCTGCTCGCAGAACGCCAGCGTCGTGTTCGTCTTGCCCGAACCGGTGGTCCCGACGAACAGGGCGTGCCGGGTGAGGTCGTCCAGGCCGATGCCCAGGGGACCGGCCGGGCTGCCGTGGACGAGCTGGCGGCCCAGGGTGACCGAGGGGCCGTCCGCGCGGTACGCAGTCTCGCCCGCAAGGCCGGGCCGTCGTACCGGGAAACCGGTCATGTGGCCGTTCACCGCCAGCGGCAGCCGGAACGCCGCCCCCGCCTCCCGGGCGTCCACCAGCTCCGCGACCAGCCGCAGCTGTGGCGAGAGCGGCTCGGGCAGCCGCCAGCAGTGGTCGCCGCCCCAGCGCCCGTGTTCCAAGGTGGTCAACCCCTGCCAGGCGGCCGGGAGTTCACCCGGGCCGGGCCACGCCACACTGTGCGCCGGTCCGCTGAACGTCTCCGTGAGCACCCCCTCCTCGCGCGCCCGTTCCTGCGGAGACACGGTCGCGCCGGTCAGCTCGGCCAGCGACTCCGGCAGTGGCGCGGGCGAGGCCAGGGCGATCCGCATGCGGAAGGCCCGCCCGGTGTAACGGCGGGCGGCGTCGGCGTACACCCGGGAGGCGTCCACCGCGAAGGCGTCCGGGGCGAGCTGTGTGCCCGGCGACCAGAGGCCGTCCGGCACCTGACCCTGGGTCCCCAGTCGGCCGTACTGGGTGGCGACGCGGTGCAGCAACGGGCCCAGGTCGTCCGGCACGACGTACGGTTCCAGGCCGATCGTCAGCATCACCGGGTACGGGTGCTCCACCAGCGCTCGCCACAAGGCGTCCCACGGCGCCGCCGACGCGGTGAACGGCTGCGGAGACAGGTAGTACCGCACTCCCGCGTCAGGACGGTTGGGCACCCCGGTGCGGTACCGCTTGCGGATCTCCGCCACACCCGCGAAGGGCTCGGGCGTGAACGGGGTCAGCAGCCGCGCCACCTCGGACGGGTCCTCGACGGGCGTCGCGTGCACATGGCGGGGGAGCGCGGCCAGCCGGGCGCGCAGCGCGAGCGCGGCAGCCTCAGCCAGGCCGGGTGTGGCCGCTGAGACACGGCCGAGCAGGGCGCAGGTGATGCCGCGCTCCCGCGGGCCGCTGAGATAGCGCAGCTCGACGCGCTCACCGTGTGCCGTGCCCCACTGGCCGGTCAGCCAGGCCGTCTCGGCGGCGACCGCCTTGATCCGACGGTCGTCCTCCGCGAGATCCGCGTACTCCTGGGTCTCGGTGAGGTCGGCGGCGGCGTCGACGCGTACCGCCGTCCAGGCCCAGACCGTCGTGTCGTCGGACACGGTCAGCACGCCGGTGGGCTCCCGGTAAGTGGTGCTCAACTGCCGTTCCAGCGCGGTCCGTTCGGATCCGATGGAGCGTGCGGGGCCATGGGCGGGGCCGGTGGAGCCGTGGGTATGTGGCCCGTCGGACCCGCCGGCGGATACCCGGGCGCAGGCTGGGTCCGCACCGGGTACGCCGGTGGGGCGGGAGGGCCGGGCGGACCGGCCGGTGCGGCCGGAACCGGGAGCGACTGGACCGGGGGCTCCTGCCCGAAGGTCGAGGCGAGGGGCACCTCGATGCCCTGGACCGCTATCTCCACGCCTTCACGTGCCGCCGAGTGCACGGCCTCCCGCATCGCGCGCGGGCGGTCCGTACGCAGCATCTGGTTGAGGCTGCCCGTGCGATTCAGTATCGAGCCGACGACATCCTTCAAGAAGTGCCCGATCACCACGGCGCCGGAGCGGCTGCGCCACATCGTCCAGCCGACGTAGAGGCTGGTGCCGTAGGCGAAGACGGTCACGTAGGCCACGTACCGGCCGCTGGTGACGACCAGACGGTTGTGCACGACCTCCGGCGTGATGTCGCTGCGGATCCGGGCCGGAACGGCTGTGACCGGGATCCGGCGGCTGGTCAGCGCGCCGTAGATCGTCGCGTACGCGGAGGAGGAGGCCGCGGCCTTGTCCTCCAGGAGCGTCTTCCACTCCGAGATCGGCTCGTTCTGTCGGACCAGCAGGAAGACCACCCAGAAGGCGATGATCGACAAAATCAGGCCGGGGCCGATGGCGTCGACATCGCCGGCCAGGAGGGCCGGCACCAGACCGAGGACGAAGAAGATCAGGAAGGACGCCACGGCCGCCTGGAACCACAGCTGTCTGACGGTCTTGAACTCCACGGACTCGTCGAAGCTCAGCTCGACGTCCCGGTACTGCAGTGTCTGATTGCGGTACGCCACGTTCGGGCCCACCGCGCCGGAGGCCGCCCAGTCGACGGGGCCTCCCCTCGCTGCCGTGTCCATCGTCCCCGTTCCCCGTTTCCCGTGCCCCACGTCCTACGTGCGCATGCTCGCCGTACACAAGTCGCCCGTAACCTCTGGCGATTGATCACCCTAGACCAGAGGTCTGACAGTCGGTCACCGACCCGATACGGATGCGCCCTTCGCGCTCTCCAGCAACAGGGCCATGACGCCGACGAGGGTGGCGCTGCTGACGATCTCCCGGCGGGTGATGAGACCGGGCACGTCGCTCAGGGGGATCCACTCCAGGCGGTCCGACTCGTTCTGCTCCGTGGGCTCGCCGACGCGTCGGGCGTCGTCCGTGCGGAACACGAAGTGCTGGGTGTCGGTGATCCCGGCCGCCGGCTGCGCGTAGAGCAGTTCCCGCAGCGAACCCGGCCGCCACCCCGTCTCCTCCTCCAGCTCCCGCGCCGCTGCCTCCTCCGCCCGTTCCCCGTCCTCGACCAGGCCCATGGGCAGCTCCCACGCCCAGGTGTCCGTGACGAAGCGGTGACGCCACATCATCAGGACCCGCTGCCGGTCGTCGACGGCCGCGGTGACGGCGAGGTCCCGCAGCCGGACCACGTGGTAGTCGCCGCGGGTGCCGTCGGGCCGCTCGACGTCCAGCGACCGCAGCCGCACCCACGGGGTGTCATGGATCGTGCGTTCACCATGGACGGTCCATCTCATGCCGGGGTCTCCTTCTGTCGTACGGGGTGGTCCTGGGCGGTCTCGGCGGCGCACGCCACCCGCAGCAGCGCCTCCTCCTCGCCGTGCCGGGTCACCAGTTGGAGGCCGACAGGGAGGCCGTCGGAGTCGAGGCCGGCCGGGATGCTCATGGCCGGGTGGCCGCTGAGGTTGAACGCCCAGGTGAGCGCCGTGGAGTAGCGGTCACCCGGCCCGTCGTGGCCGTGCGGGGCGTTGGGCGTGGTGGGGGTGAGGAGGAGATCGGCCTCGGCGAAGAGCGCGGCGAGCCGCCGGTCGTTCCCGGTACGGAGCTCATGGGCGGCGCGTATGGCCACCGGGTCCGCGTCCGGCGTCGCGCCGCGGAGGGCGAGCCAGGCGGGGGCCGGGTCCTCCAGCCGTACGGATTCGTCCTGGGGCCGGTGTTGTACGAGCCGTACGAGCCCGGTGTCCTCCAGACGGAGCGCGGCGGCGTGGGCGATCGCGGCGGGCTCGGCGTCGGTGTACGCGAAACCGAGGCCGGGTGACCACAGGGCGGTGAGCGGAGGCGGGGGTCCGGACACCGGGGCAGCCGTCGTCGGAGTCGCCCCGCTCACGCACCGCCAGTACGCCGCCGCGTCCGAGGCGTGGCGGGCGAGGACGCCGGCCGACGCGAGGCCGGTGCGGTCGGGGGAGGGGAGGCGGCCGTTCGTGGCCTTCAGGCCGACGACACCGCACCACGCCGCCGGGATACGGACCGACCCGGCGCCGTCCGTCCCGGTCGCCAGCGGCACCAGACCCGCCGCCACCGCCGCCGCGGACCCGGCGGAGGAACCGCCCGGCGTCCGGTCCGCCCGCCAGGGGTTGACGGTCCGGCCGCCGGCCCCGAGGCCCCAGGTCTGCCAGGGGGTACCGGGACCGGGCACGGAGGTCGCCCCCACGGGGACGCACCCGGCCGCGACCAGCGCCCGCGCCGCCGCCGTACGCCGCCCGTTCCGCCCCTTCACCCCGATCGGCACCCCGGCCATCGGCAGCCGCACCCCGGCCGCGACCCGTTCATCCACCTCCGCCGCCCACCGCACCGCGTCCTCCCGCCACACCTCGACGAACGCGCACAGCACCGGCTCCACCCGCTCGATCCGGGCGAGTGAGGCCGCGACCACGTCGACGGCCGTCACCTCTCCGGCCCGGACAGCCGCGGCGATCCGCTCGGCCGGGAGCGCAGGGAAGTCGTCGGGTGAGGGGTGGGGCGAGGGCTGCGGCGGCACGTGGTTCTCGGGCATCTTCTCAGTGGCTCAGTGGCTCAGTGGCTCAGTGGCTCAGTGGCTCAGTGGCTCAGTGGCTTCGTCCGCCTGGTGTGGGCGGCTTCGGCGGATGGGGTACGTGTGCGCTTGATCGTATGAGCTTGTCCTACCAGCACCCCGCATCTTGGTGCCCAGCAGTTTGATGGTGGCAGTGCCCCGCAGGGCGTCCGTGCCCCGCCATCGGGACGGGAGTTGGCGTGCCTTGCGGTCGGCGCCGTTCACGGGCCGCGGCGGGCCGTCCGCCGTGTCCTCCCCAGGGTGGTGGACGGCCGCATCAGAAGCCGCCCGCCCTGACCTGGGGAGGGGAAGAGGGCGGACGGCCGACTATGAGGCCGTTACCGGCCGCCGTCCCCGTGGCCGGTGCGGCAGCGGGGACAGCGGCATGGGGGCCAGCCGAGGGACACGGGCGCGAGCGTGGTCGTGCCGGGGGCGTACGCGGTCGGCTCCGCCATGCCTATCCGGCGCCCATCGCCGTCGAGGCGGTAGGTACTGATCGTGAGACGGGACTTGCCCGGCTGGGGCGGGGTTCCGGCGTTCATGACGGCCCCTCCAACCGGGTGACCGTGCCTTCGACGTCGATCGTGCGCCACTGGGAACAGACGAGAGTGACGAGCCCGTCGTCGCGGGTGGACACGGCCACCGTGAGATGTGTGATCACCGTTGCCCCTCCCCATGAGGCGTGTCGGGCAGGAGGGAGAGCACGTCCGGGACGGGTGGGAAGCGCGGGGCGCAGTCCGGGCAGGCGTACACGTTGAAGCCGGGTCCGGTCGCCTGGTGCACCTCGGAGACGACGACCGGCCGGTCGGTGATCGCGTCGCAGCGGACGCACATCCGCACCGGTCGCCGCACCTGCCGCTCGGGGCCGGGCGCGGCATCGGGGAGCGGGCTCACGCCGGCACCCCCTCAGCACCGATGACATGCCGGTCGAGGTCGACGCCGAAGTCGGCGGCCAGGACCAGTGCCGTACGGCGCCGCTGCTGTAGGGCCCGCTCATGAACGGCGCGTTCCCGCTCCCACGCGATCAGGTACGGGCGGACCGTGGCGGTTGCTTCCCCGTCGAGGACGCTGTGAAGCCCGTACGGGGAACGGTGAGCGGGAAGCCGCAGGGCGGTACTGCGGGGTGCCTCGGGGGTCCGCTCGGAGACCGACGGGATGGGATACGCGTCCGCACGCCGCTTGCCGGTACCGGGCTTGAACACGTCCAAGACCCAGCGAAGGAAGGCATGGATAATGCCCACTGTCATCAACCTCCATGGGGTTGGTGGCCATGCCCCCGGACGGCCGTCTCCCAAACGCCGTCGCGGGGGTCTCTTTCCGATATACCACGGTACGCCATGGATGCCCTTGGTGCACCGTGTGCCAACAAGGCGGGTTCCGGTGTACCACGTCACGCTGAAGACATGGCCGAGTACGAGTGGCAGCGGATTGCACGCGCTATCGAAGAAGAGATCAGGTCGGGACACATTCCGCCGGGTGGTGCTCTGTCGAGCATCGCGCGGATGGCCGAGACTTACGGCGTGGCCGACCGGACGATCCGGCGTGCGCTGAGGGACCTCCGCGAGCGTGGACTGATCGAGACACTGCCGCACAAAGGTTCTTACGTCGTTGACGTACTGCCGCTCGACGAGGGGCCCGAAGGCGACGAGTCCGCCGACTGATGTGCGATGTCCGGCTCGCATTGCCCTGGTGACTCAGCGCCCGTTCATGGTCACTCCATCGAAGCCCCGAGTCGTTGCGGGACTGGAGGGGCCAGGCAGGGGGCCGGGATGGAACCGGTGCGCAGACGCTCGCTCGGCACGCACCTTGCACGCCTGCACCGCGACAGGTGCAAGAGTCAGCGGCAGTTGGTCGCAGAGCGTTGCGTGCTGCCCGGTGCCCAGTCCGTCATCCGCAACGATGTGTCCCGGTGGGAGCGGGGGAGCTGCGTACCCGAGGCGTGGTTGCCGTTGCTCGCCCGCGCCCTCGACGCTCCGGCCGTCGAACTGAAGTCAAGGGTGAGACCGACAGCCCACTGCCCGGCCCGACGGCCACGATGTGGCGGGGCACCAGGTACCTGGAGCCCGTGGGGCCTGGGTCAGCGGGAAGGGCCCTGGGGCTTGGGG
>NZ_JARGEE010000175.1:0-18162 GCF_033794485.1 Streptomyces sp. MB09-02B | reverse complement strand
CTCCCCCTCCCCCCTACGAACGCTTCTCCGAACATGCCCCACGAGCGGCAGCACCCGGAGCACACGAGGGCGTTCGGCACCACGACCGTCACCCGGCGGTCGCCCCCGTGAGCCCGTGACGCCCCACCGAACGCCCGTACGTGTCGTTCTCGTCGAAGTCCCGCGCCGCTAGGGTTACTTGGAGGAACACGGCCACGGAGGTGAGCACACGGATGCCAGGGCCCGTGACCCGGATCGGTATCACCGGACACCGGGAGATCCCCGAAGCCGCCCTGTCCGCCGTCCGCTCGGGCATCCGGGCGGAGTTGCGCGGCCGCCCCTCCACCACCCGGGCCCTCAGCAGCCTCGCCGCCGGCGCCGACCAGCTCTTCGCGGAGATCGCCCTCGAGAGCGGCCTCCAACTGACCGCCGTCATCCCGGGCATGGACTACGAGACCCACCTCGGCGACGACGAGGTCCGCGGCGCCTACCGCCGCCTCCTCAAATGCTGCGCCGAACGCGAGCAGCTGCCGTACGAACGCACCCACGAGGAGGCGTACTACGCGGCCGGCCGCTACATCGTCGACCACACCGACCGCATGATCGCCGTCTGGGACGGCGCCCCCGCCCGCGGGCTGGGCGGCACGGCCGACATCGTCGACTACGCCCGCCGCACGGGCGTCCCGGTGACGGTCCTGTGGAGCCCGGGCGTACGCCGCGCCTGACCCCTCCCCGCGCGGGGCGCCCGCGACCCCGTCAGGACCCGAACCGCACCAGCCAGTCCGTGTGCTGCGGCGACACCAGCCGCTCCGCCTCCGCGACCGCGTCGGCCCACCCGTCCTCGGTGACGGTGGTGCTCATGGCGACGCGGTGCGTGTCCAGGTCCTGTTCCACCAGTTTGTGGGCGTACGTGAGGGGGCGGTGCCGTCGCACCTCCTGCCAGGCGACACCGGCCGCGGCGGCGGCGCTGAGGACACCGGTGGGGTCCCAGCGGCTGCCGATCACCCCGGTGGCCCGCGCCACGGCGGTGGCCAGGGCCAGCGCGGTCAGCATGGTGGTGACGCCCGACCAGCGCACGGACGCCTGGTGCGCCTGCCCGGCCTTGCCGCGGTACCAGGCCAGCTGTTCCAGGACCCGGTCCCGCAGGTAGATGTCGCGCCGGGTGGCGAACGCCTTGGCGCGCACCGCACGCATCATCGGCGTGATCTGCCCGAGTCCGCGCTCGGTGAAGGTCGCGCGCGGGTCCTCCCACCCCACCTTGCGCAGCTCGCTGAGCCGTTCCTCCAGCCGTTCGGCGAACAGCGCCTCGGGGTTGACGAGCCGTGAGTGGAACGGCCCGCCGTGCACCATGAACTGCCAGGCCAGCGACTTGACCACTTCAGCTGCCGCCCGGTGCGCCTGCCACTGCGCCCGCGCCCGGCGACGGGACACGTAGAAGCCGATCCCTATCGTCAGGGCGTACAGCACGGCCGCGACGCCAGAGGGCACCCGGCTCCCGACCCGCTCCGCCAGAGAGGCGGTCGCGGTCGCGAGCAGCAGGACGACCAGCTGCATACGGACGACCTTGAAGGATTCACCCTGATGGGTCACCGCCTTCTCGTCGCACACCTGGAACAGCGGGCACAGATCTCGATCACTCACCGTGGTGCTGGGGCCGGGCGTCGCAGCCATGCAGACCTCGTACGGATACCGGGAAGCCGACAGAAAAGGTCATGCTCTCGTCAATCTGCAATATGCACCAGATCGCCACCTCGTCATATCGCGCACGAACCCCCGTCGGCGCATGATAGAAACGCGAAAGTCTGCACTCTGTCGTCCACCCTCATGTCCGAGCCTCGACCAAAAGGACCTCGTCAGCAAGGGACCGATGGCAGCGTCCCTTTTTTCGAACTGGAGCGACGAGATGAACCTTTCCCTCACGAAGACGACGCGTGGATCGAAGACCGCCCGGTCGGCCCGCACGACGCTGGCCCCGCTCACGAAGGTCGCCGTGCACGAGCCCCGCACCCAGCGCTCCACCGGCCGGGTGACGGACGCTCGGGGGCTGCACCTCACGAAGCAGGGGTTCAGCTCCAGCATCTGACGTAGGCCGACCGGGGCTTCAACCCCCTTGTTGATCAAGGAGGTTGGGCCCCGCCGTCATGTCCGCGACCGGGTCGCCGGAGGGCTTACACTGCCGAGGTGAGGGACCCCGCGATCCAGCAACTGGTACTCAAGATCCACAGCCGGTGCGACCTGGCATGCGACCACTGTTACGTGTATGAGGCGTCCGACCAGTCGTGGCGCTCACGGCCGGTCGTCATCTCCGAGGAAACCCTCGACCAGGTCGTCCGCCGTCTCACCGAGTATGTGGTGGCCAGGAAACTGGAATCCGTCACGGTCATTCTGCACGGGGGAGAACCCCTCCTCGTGGGCCCGACCAGGCTCAGACGAATCTGCGCGGAACTCACCCGCGCACTCGCCCCGATCACCGCACTCGATCTGCGCATCCACACCAACGCCGTGCGGCTCAACAGAGATCATCTGCGGATCTTCGACGAATTCGAGGTGAAGGTCGGCATCTCCCTCGACGGGGACCGTGTCGCCAACGACCGTCACCGGCTCGACCGTCGGGGCCGCAGCAGTTACGACCGGGTCCTGCGGGCCATCGACCTGCTCCGCCTCCCGGAGCACCGGCACCTGTACCAGGGGCTCCTGTGCACCGTGGACATCGCCAACGACCCGGTCGCCGTACACGACGCGCTGACCCTGCTCGAACCGCCCCGCATCGACTACCTGCTGCCGCACTCCACCTGGGACACCCCTCCGCCGGGTCATGACCCCGGCGGACCGGCTACGCCCTACGCCGACTGGCTGCTGAAGATCTTCGACCGCTGGGAGGAGCAGGGGCGCCCCATGCCGGTCAGGACGTTCGACTCGGTGCTCAGCACCTTGCGCGGCGGCCCCAGCCTGACCGAGGCGCTGGGGCTCGCCCCGTCCGACCTGGCGGTGATCGAGACCGACGGCACCTTCGAGCAGGCCGACTCCCTCAAGACCGCGTACGAGGGCGCACCCGCCACCGGCTACGACGTCTTCCGGCACGGCTTCGCGGAGTTCGCCGAGCACCCCGGCGTCCGGGCCCGGCAGCTGGGCATCGCGGGAGTCAGCGAGACGTGCCGTCGCTGCCCGGTCGTGGAGTCCTGCGGCGGCGGCCTCTACGCCCACCGGTACAGCGGCGAGCGGGGCTTCGACAACCCCTCCGTGTTCTGCGCCGACCTGCGGGGCCTGGTCGAGGGCATCGCGGAGCGGATCACCGAGCGCGCGCTGCACCCGGCGGTCACGGACCCCGACCATCTCGGGCTGGCCCAACTGGAGCTGAACCGGACCCTGTTGGCCCGGGTGAACACCGAGCTGTCCGGTCACCCCGACTGGGACGCGACCTGGGACCTCCTGGTCGAGCTGGACTCCGACGCCGGGACCGCACCCCACCTCGACACCGTTCTCGCCCACCCGTATCTGCGTACCGTGCTGCTGCGCGCCCTGGAGGGCCGGGCCGACCTCCCCCGGCTGACGGCGACCGCCGTGGCGGCCGCCGTACTCGCGGAGCGGGAAGCCACCCTCACCTGGTGGCAGCCGAGCCGGGACCTGTACCTCCCGACCCTCGGGACCCTGCGCCTCTCGGCGCCCGGGCGGGTCGAGTGCGCGATCACGGCGGACGGCCTCCAGGTGACCGGAACGGACGCGGACGACGGCGAACTGCGCGTCGAATGGCGCCCGTTGAAGTCGATGGAGCTCACCGGCGGACCGTCGTCGCTCCTCATCGACGACGCCGACCCCTACCGCGACTGCTACCCGGCGCCGGTGGCGGCCCCGCTGAACCCCAGCGACCTGGCGCTCTTCGCCAAACGCCTGCACGCCGTGTACGACGTGCCGGAAGCCCACGAGCCGAGCCCTCGGCCCGCCCCGGACACCTCCCTCTGCACCACCATCACCCCCCTCGCGGCCGGTGCCGGCCTGCTGCCGGGAACGGACACACCGGGCGCCCTGGGGGTGGCCGTCGACTTCGAGCCCGAGGAGCTGGCCCGCGAACTGCCGCTGCTGCTACGGCGGTCCAGGCTCGCCGCCCTGCGTCAGGTCGCGGACCTGAACGTGCCCGGCACCGGCGCCGGACGGCTCCTCGACGAGGCGAGCGAGGCCATCGGCCGGGCCACCGCGTCGACCGACCGGGCCGCCCGCGCCGAGGAGCTGCTCCACGCCCGGCACACCCTGGACCGGCTCGGCGCTCTGCCGGATGCCCAACTCACCGAGAGTGGAGTTCACTTGGCAGAGGAACTACGAAGAGAATGGGTGACGCTGCATGGGTGACGCCAGTCGACCGCAGGGCGTCACGGCCCGTCTCCACGACGAACTGGCCGAGTGGGGCGTCCGCCCCGGAGGCGTCCTGATGGTGCACGCCTCGCTCAGCGGCACCGGCCTCGCCCCCGTCGCCGTACGCGACGCGCTGCTGAGAGCCCTGGGCCCCGACGGCACACTCGTCGTCCCCGCCTTCACCCCGGAGAACTCCGACACCTCCCGCGAGTACCAGGCGTTCACGGAGGGCATGACCGAGCGGGAGAAGGCCGAGTTCCGCACGTCGATGCTCCCCTTCGAGCCGAACGCCACCCCCTGCCCGACCATGGGCGCGCTCGCCGAGTGCGTGCGGACCACCCCCGGTGCGGTGCGCAGCGCCCACCCGCAGACCTCCTTCGCCGCCCTCGGGCGCCGGGCGGAGGCACTGCTCTCCGGCCACGACCCGCACTGCCACCTCGGCGAGCGGTCCCCCATGGCCACGCTCTACGAGGCCGACGCCCAGGTCCTGCTGCTCCGGGTCGGCTTCGGAGTGTGCACCGCCTTCCATCTCGCCGAGTACCGGATGAGCCCGCCGCCCCCCGTCCGGACGTACCGCTGCGTGGTGGAGGACAAGGGCAACTGGACGGAGTACGAGGACCTCTCCCTCGACGACGGCGACTTCGCGGCGATCGGTGCTCTTCTACCGCACGGCCTGGTCACGGAAAGGCAGTTCGCGGGAAAACAGACGTTTCTGTTCGGGATGCGCGATGCTGTCGACACGGCCCGGCACCTGATGTCCGGATATCGCGCTGAATTGACGTGAAACGAGCCATCTGCCGGAGGTGTTGATCGGGCACATTGTTGGTTCCAGCTGGAGAGCGCCTAGGCGGGGGCACGAGGCATCGAAAGGCGGGGGCGTGTGGGCACAGCTGCGTGGGGGCGGGCTCCGGACAATCGTCCGTACTTCTTTCTCAGTTACGCGCACACGCCGCCCTCGGGGCCCGACAGCGGTGATCCCGACATGTGGGTGCACACGCTCTACAGGGATCTCTGCGAGACCGTCCTCGCCCTCACCGCCCACCCACGGGGCACGCCCGCCGGATTCCTGGACCGGGAGATGCGGTCCGGTGAGGGCTGGCCCGACCGGCTCAGCGAGAACCTCGCGCACTGCCGGGTGTTCGTCCCGCTGTACTCCCCCCGCTATTTCTCCAGTGACAATTGCGGCCGTGAGTGGTTCGCCTTCGACGAGCGCATCCGTGAGGCCCGCAACGCGGGCCTCGGTGACATCCCGGCCATAGTCCCGGTCCTGTGGACGAGCATGGACCTCGAAGGCCTCCCCGAATCCGTCCGGCAGATCCAGGTCGAGCGCTCCAAGTACGGCGAGCGCTACTCCTCGTACGGAATCTACGGGCTGATCAAGCTCAAGCGGTTGCGGGACGAGTACGAGGAGATCGTGTTCGGTCTCGCCCAACGGATCGTGCAGGTCGCCGAGAACACCCCGCTGCCGTCGAGCCGGCCCCGGCCCTACGAGTCGACGCACAGCGCGTTCCGGCCGCACGGCGAGGGTCCCCGCCGGATCCATCTCACCGTGGTGGCACCCAACCGGAGTTCGGTGCCGGAGGGCCGGGACACCGTCCCCTACGGTGAGGACGCCACGGAGTGGAACCCGTACCACAGTGAATCCCGGCGCCCGCTGTCGGAGTTGGCGGAGGAACTGATCCGGTCGCTCGACTACCGCATCACCGTCTCCGACTTCGACCTCCCCGATCCCGGTACCGATGCCCTCACCTCCGACGAGTCCGACGCCGACGCGGCCGGCCGGTCCCCCGAGTCCCAGCCGGGGATCCTCCTGCTCGACCGCTGGGCCCTGCTCGACCGGGACCGGCGGCACCGGCTCAAGATGTTCGACTCGACCGCCCACCCCTGGGTCGGCGCGATCGTCCCCTGGAACCGTCTCGACCTCCAGTGCCGCGGTGAACAGGGCGAGCGGTTGCGTGAGGAACTGGACGACACCCTGCCGCTGATCCTGGAGAGGGGCCGCCGCGCCAAGTGCTGGGCCGCGGTCAACGGCGTACCCACACTGCGACAGTTCACCGAGATACTTCCGGTGGTCGTGGCCCAGGCGACCCGGCAGTTCCTCAGGCACGCGAAGGCCCATCCGCCGCCGGGCCCCGTCACTCCCCGACCACGGCTCAGTCTTGCCAGCCCGACCGACCCCGATGCGGATTCCGACCACGGAGGACAAGCATGACGGCTCGTCAGGACGGACGCATCATCACCTTCTACTCGTACAAGGGCGGTACGGGCCGCACGATGGCCCTGGCCAACGCGGCATGGATCCTGGCCGCCAACGGCAAACGGGTCCTGGCCGTCGACTGGGACCTGGAAGCCCCGGGCCTCGACCGCTTCTTCCAGCCCTTCCTCGACCAGAGCGTCCTCGCGTCCACCACCGGGGTCATCGACATGATCACCGAGTACTGCTGGGCCGCGACCACCGGCAGCCCGCGAACCGGGGCCTGGCACCGGGACTACGCCCGCGTCGAGCAGCACGCCGTGTCCCTCAGCCCCGAGCGACTCGGGCTGTCCTTCCCCGAGGGCGGATCGCTCGACTTCCTCTCCGCCGGACGGCGGAACCGGGAGTACTCGGCCGCGGTGTCGTCGTTCGAGTGGGACAACTTCTACGAGCGGCTGGGCGGCGGCCAGTTCCTGGACGCGCTGCGCGAGGACATGAAGGCGTCGTACGACTACATCCTCATCGACAGCCGTACGGGCCTGTCGGACAGCGCGGACATCTGCACCATCCAGATGCCCGACGTCCTCGTCGACTGCTTCACCCTCAGTGGTCAGTCCCTGGACGGCGCCGCCGCGGTGGCCCGCAGTGTCGAGGGCGGCCAGCACAAACGGCGGATCAGGGTGCTGCCGGTACTGATGCGCATCGACGAGGGCGAGAAACGGAAGGTCGACGCGGGCCGGGCCCTGGCCCGGCTGCGGTTCGAGGGGCTGCCGAGAGGGCTCGAGGGCGAGAAGCTCAGCGCCGAGCAGCAGGACGCCTACTGGGGGGCGATGGAGATACCGTACGTCCCGTTCTACGCGTACGAGGAGACGCTCGCGACGGTCGGGGACAAGAGCAACATCGCGAACTCCCTGTTGTCCGCCTTCGAACGGCTGACAAAAGTGATCTCCGACGGGGAGGTCACCGCACTGCCGCCCGTACCCGAGCCGGTGCGGCAACGCTGTCTGGACGCGTTCACCCGGCGGCAGCCGATGACGGACATCGTCGTGGTGTACGCCGCGGAGAACCAGATGTGGGCGGACTGGGTGGAGGCCGTCCTCAGGCAGACCGGCTGCAACGTGACCCTGCACGACGTGGCCACAGGCCCTCCCGAGCGCCTGGACACGGCCTCACGCGTCCTCCTGCTGATGTCCCATGCCTTCCAGAAGTCCCGGCACTTCCGGACGGTCTGGCACTCCCTCACCGACACGGCCATGGCCATGCCACGCACCGCGATGGTGCCGCTGCGTGTCGACGAGGCCCGGTTCCCCGACGCCCACATCGACCACGAGCCGGTGGACCTGTACCGGCTCGACGCCGCCCAGTGCGTCACAGCACTGCTCGGCGCGCTGAAGCTGCCGGAGCGACCCGACGACCTCGGTGTCGTGGAGCCCCGCTTCCCGGGCAGCGCCCCCTCCGTGTGGAACGCCCCGCAGCGCAACACCACCTTCACCGGTCGCGGACAGATCCTCGACGACCTGCGCGAACAGCTCCGCAGCAGGTCGTCGGCGGTGGGGACGGAGCCCAGAACCCTGTTCGGGCTCGGCGGTGTCGGCAAGACGCAGGTCGCCCTGGAGTACGTGCACCGGTTCATGGCCGACTACGACCTGGTCTGGTGGATCTCCGCCGAGCACGGTGACGGTGTCGCCTCCGCCCTCGCCGAACTCGGCGCCCGGATCGGTGTGCTCGGCGGCGACGACATGACACAGGTCAGCCAGAAAACCGTACGGATGCTCGCCGAGGGTGTGCCGACCGAACGCTGGATCCTCGTCTTCGACAACGCCGACAACCCCGAGGAACTCGCCCCGTACTTCCCGCAGGGCAGCGGCGGGCACATCCTCGTCACCTCGCGCAACCAGACATGGGAGCAGCGGGGCACCTCGCTGCCCGTCGACGTCTTCCCGCGGCACGACAGCGTCGAACACCTCTCCCGGCGCGCCCCCGGGCTGAGCGCCGAGGAGGCGGACCGGGTAGCCGAGGCGGTAGGCGACCTCCCCTTGGCAGTGGAGCAGGCGGGGGCCTGGCTGGCCGAGACCGCCACACCCATCGAGGAGTACCTGCGCCAGCTGAACGAGCAGACCACCGGTGTACTGGATCTCAACCAGGCCTCCGACTACCCCGAGACGGTGGCGGCGACCTGGAACATCTCCATCACCCGGCTGCGGGAACGCTCCCCCGCGTCCGTCCGGCTGCTCCAGCTGTGCGCCTTCATGGCCCCCGAGCCGATCTCCTCGCACCTGCTCTACAGCCGGGAGATGCTCGACGAGCTGAAGAAGGTCGACCCCAGCCTCCAGGAGAGTCTGATGCTGGGCCGGGTCGTCCGGGAGATCGGCCGCTTCGCCCTCGCCAAGGTCGACCAGGCCAGCACCAGCATCCAGGTCCACCGGCTGGTGCAGGCCGTGATCCGCTCCCGGCTCACCGGGGAGGAGCAACGGCAGGCCAGGCATGTCGTCCACACCATGCTCGCCGGGGCCCGTCCCCCCGGGGACGAACCCATCGACGCCGCCGAGACATGGCCCCGCTTCGCCATCATCTGGCCGCATCTCAACGCGTCCGAGCTGCGTGACTGCCATGAACCCGAACCCCGCCGCCTCTTCATCGACCGGGTCCGCTACCTGTGGAAGCGGGGCGACTTCCCCGGCGCCCGAAAACTCGCCGAGGAACTGGTGCGGCACTGGCACGAGACGCTCGGCGAGGACGACCTGCAGTACATGTACCTACGCGGACAGCTCGCCAACGTGCTGCGCTCGCAGGGCCGTTACCTGGAGGCACGCGAGATCGACGCAGATGTGCTCGCCCGCCAGCGCCGAGTTCTCGGCCCCACCCATCCGCACACCTACGTCACCACCTCCAGCCTCGCGAGCGACCTCGCCGCCCTGGGCGAGTACACCGAGGCGGTGAAACTCGCCCGTGAGGCCCATCAGGGGTTCCGCCAGATCTTCGAAGAGTCCAACAGCCGTACGCTCAACGCCGCCAACAACCTCGCGCTCGCGTTGCGCATGGTCGGCCACTACACCGAGGCCCGCGACATCGACCAGGACACGTACGCCCGACGCCGCGAAGTCCTGCGCCCCGACCACCCGTACACCCTGCTCTCGGCACAGGGGCTGGGCCGCGACCTGCGCGAGGTCGGCCACTACACCGACTCGGTGGCGGTCCTGTCGGAGGCCTACGAGACCCACAAGCGGATCCTCGGCAAGGACTTCCCCGGCACGCTCAACTGTGCCAAGTCGCTCGCCGTGTCCCTGCGGCGCGCCGGCCAGTTCGTGGACGCACACCGGCTGACCAGGGCGACCCTCACGCAGTACCGGACCCAGTACACCAGGGACAAGTATCCCGACCCGATCCCCGACTCCCTCGCCTGCGAGCTGAACCTGGCGGCCGACCTGTACGCCGCCGACGAGCCCGACCGGGCGCGGGACACCGTCAGGAGCGTGCTGGAGCACTATGTGAAGGTGCCGGGCGAGAAGCACCCCTACACCCAGGCCGCGCTCAACAATCTCGGCATATACCTCTGGGCCTGCGGGGACGCCGAGGAGGCGGAGGCGGTGTTCCAGCAGGTGACGGAGCGGATGTCGGCTACCCTCGGCGACGACCACCCCCACACCCTCTTCGCCCGCGCCAATCACGCCAACGTGCTCGCGGAGCAGGGTCGTCCGGAAGAGGCCTGGGTCTTGGAGGAGCCGGCTCGCGATCTCCTCAAAGACGTCCTCGGCCCCCAGCATCCCGAAACGCTCGCCGTCATCAGCAACTCCGCGCTGACGCTCCGCGCCCTCGGCCGTGAGGAAGAGGCGCACCGCCTCCGTGAGGCGACCCTCTCAGATCTGCGCCGCCTCGGCCGGCAGCTGGGAGAGGGCAACGGCATCACCCGTCTCGTGGGGCAGCGACGCCGGGTGTACCGGGACCTGGAACCACTGACGGTGTGACCGCCGCGTCAGGGCGCGGGGGCGTGGGCGGGTGCGACACGTGGTCCGTTCACGCCGCGGCCGACTCGGTGTCCGCGAGCAGCCAGCTCAGGACATCGGGGAGGGCACGGATCGCGGCGAAGTGGGCGGCGGCCGGCTCGTGGACGGTGATCGCGCGGGGGATGCGTTCGGCGAGCCAGGACGAGTGGGCGGAGGGGGTGAAGACGTCCTTTCCGGCGTGCCAGATGAGCACCGGGACCTTGGTCTCCGCCGGGTCGAACCCCCAGGGCCCGGTCAGCGCGAGTGCGTCGTCGATCCAACCGTACGGCGAGGTCCGCAGCGCCTCGTGGTAGTTGCGCAGCAGCATCGACCGGATGCCGTCGTCGGAGACGATCATCCGGTCCTCGTCGGTGAGATCACCGCGCAGCTCTTCGAGCAGCCGGGCGGGGTCGGACCGGATGGCCGCAGACCGTGGAATCAGATTGGCGACGAAGCCGCGGGGGTCGGTGAGCACTGAATGGAACTCCCGGGCATTGTAGGGAGCCATCCCCGCGAACCAGTCGAGCCCCTCCGCGTTCTGCGGCGCCAACGTGACCAGCGCCGCCGCCCGCGTCACCCGGTGCGGCAGCAGCGCCGCGCAGGCCAGGGCGTGCGGGGCGCCGCCGGAGCGGCCCACCACCGCGAACCGGTCCACACCCAGCGCGTCGGCGACGACGGTCACGTCCTCGACGGCGTCGACGACCCGTCGGCCGGGTCTGCGGTCGGATCCCCCGTACCCCGGCCGGTCGTAGCTGATGAGCCGGGTCCCCCGCTGGTAGAGGAACATCGAACGCGGCCGGGGGCCTACCCGGCTGCCGGGCATGCCGTGGAACAGGAAGACGGGCCGCCCGGCGGGATCCCCCGAGCACTCGACCCTCAGCAACCGCCCGTCGGGCGCCCGGACATGGGTCGGTGCCCGTGCCAGGTCATACACAGCGCTCCCCCTCCCTCGGCCCGGGGGCCGAGAACACGCTGCCGGGACATTTCCCGGCGGCCCACCCCACGAAACGAACCGCACCGGCGCTCCCCTCCCCCCAAGGGAGAGGCGCGCGTGAGTGTGGCTCACACCCCACAAGCACCATGCCCGACGCGTGTCTTGACTTCACCATGCCTTCACGTCAGATTCGAGGCTCCGCACACAGCCCGGGGCGTACGGGAGCGTTGCCGCGTTGCCGCCGGGGGATCAGCACCGCCACCCGTCCCTTCGTGAGGCTGGAGCGTCCCGCATGTCCAAGAGCGCGGATCCTGAGAGACGTACGGGGGCCGAGGCGGGCCCGAGCCGGCGGCGGGTGCTGGGGACGGCCGCGGGGGCCGGGGCCGCGATCGCCGCGGGCGGTGGGCTCGCGGGGACCGCCGTCGCCGCCGCTCCGCCCCTCCTCGGTACCTACGACGTGGTCGTCGTCGGTTCCGGCGCGGCCGGGATGACCGCCGCGCTCACGGCGGCGAAGCAGGGGCTGAGTTGTGTCGTCGTGGAGAAGGCGCCGACGTTCGGGGGGTCGGCGGCGCGCTCGGGCGCCGGGATATGGCTGCCGAACAACAGCGTGATCAAGGCGGCGGGGGTGCCGGACACCCCGGCCAAGGCGGCGCAGTACCTCGCGGCCGTGGTCGGCGACGACGTGCCCGCCGACCGGCAGAAGGCGTTCCTCGACCACGGTCCCGCCATGCTGTCGTTCGTCATGGCGAACAGCCCGCTCAGGTTCCGCTGGATGGAGGGGTACAGCGACTACTACCCGGAGCTGCCGGGCGGGCTGCCGAACGGGCGGTCCGTCGAACCGGACCAGTTCGACGGGAACCTGCTGGGGGCCGAGCTGGCGCGGCTGAATCCCGCCTATCTGGCCACGCCTGCCGGGATGGTGGTGTTCAGCGCCGACTACAAGTGGCTCGCGCTGACCGCCGTCAGCGCCAAGGGCCTGGCCGTCGCCACCGAGTGCCTCACCCGGGGCACCAAGGCCGCCCTGCTCGGGCAGAAGCCGCTCACCATGGGGCAGGCGCTGGCGGGTGGGCTCCGGGCCGGACTCCTCGGCGCCGACGTCCCGGTGTGGCTCGACACCCCGCTCACGGACCTGCACGTGGAGAACGGCGCCGTGAAGGGTGTCGTCGTCAGCAGGAACGGCTCCGCCGGACTCGTCAGGGCCCGCCGCGGCGTCATCGTCGGCTCCGGCGGTTTCGAGCACAACGCGGCCATGCGGGCGCGGTACCAGGAGCAGCCGGTCGGGACGAAGTGGACGGTCGGGGCCAAGGAGAACACCGGCGACGGGATACGGGCCGGCCAGCGGGCCGGTGCCGATGTGGCGCTGATGGACGACGCCTGGTGGGGGCCGGCCGTCGACACCCCGGGCCAGGCATGGTTCTGTCTCGCCGAACGGACGCTGCCCGGTGGGCTGTTGGTCAACGGGGCCGGGGCGCGGTTCGTCAACGAGGCGGGCCCGTACAGCGATGTCGTCCACACGATGTACGAGAAGGACACCTCGGCCGCCGCGCACATCCCGGCCTGGCTGATCGTCGACCAGAACTACCGCAACCGGTACCTGTTCAAGGACATCGCCCCGACCTTCCCGTTCCCGGACGAGTGGTACGACGCCGAGGCCGTCCACAGGGAGTGGACGCTCGACGCGCTGGCCGGCGCGATCGGCGTACCCGCCGCCGCCCTCCGCTCCACGGTCGACCGCTTCAACTCCCTTGCCCGGCAGGGCGACGACACCGACTTCGGGCGCGGCGACAGCGTGTACGACCACTACTACGCGGACCCGTCCGTGGCCCCCAACTCCTGCCTGGCGCCGCTGTGGTTGCCGCCCTTCTACGCCCTGCGCATCGTCCCCGGCGACCTCGGCACCAAGGGCGGGCTGCTCACCGACGCCCGCGCCCGCGTCCTGCGCCCGGACGGCACGGTGATCCCCGGCCTCTACGCGGCCGGAAACGCCAGCGCCGCCGTGATGGGCCGCAGTTACGCGGGTGCCGGCTCGACGATCGGCCCGGCGATGACCTTCGGGTACGTGGCCGCGCTGGACATCGCCGGGAAGCTCTAGCCGCGCCCCGGCCCGGCTGTGCCGTCGAGCCTCAGGTCGATCCACGGGATCGTGTCGCCGTCCAGCAGATAGCGCTCGGTCTCCACGAAACCGTGGTCGAGCGCGAACCGCAGGCCGTCCTCGTTCGATGCCAGGACGCAGGTCTCGATCGCCCGGGCGCCCAGTTCCCGCGCCCGCCGCACGGCCCGCTCGTACAGCTGCTCGCCGAACCCCCGACGCCGGTGTTCGGCGAGCACGCGCGCGATCACCGTGGCCGTGGCGTGGTCCCCCTCGGGCGGGCGGACGGTGGAGTTGCCGACGAGGACGCCGTCTACGTACGCGAGTTCGAGGTGGTTGCGTACGGCGCGCTCGCGGACGTCGTCGAGGGAGAGCGGGTGGGCCGGGATGATCGTGTTGTGGACGTGCCGCCAGGCTTCGAGTTCCTCGTCCCCGGCCGCACCGTCCACGCGCTTGATGTCGAGGTCGGTCACGGCGTCAGCCTAAGGCCCTGGACACCGCCCGCGCCGACCGGTTCTCGGCTACGCGTCGAGGAGCGCGTACGCCCGTACCGGGAACGTGCCCATGCCCTCGACTGCCGGTGGCGCGGCGTGGAAACGGAAGCCCCGCGGGGGCAGTTGCTCCAGGCCCCGCAGGTGTTCGACGACGGGGATGCCCGCGGCGAGGAGACCGGTGTGGGCGGGGCGGGTGCCGTCGTCGGTGTCGTCGATGTTGAGGGTGTCCATCCCGACGAGGACGGCGCCCTGCTCGACCAGCCAGGCCACGGCGTCGGCGGTGAGGTAGGGGTGGCCGTGGCCGTACCGGTCGGTGCCCCAGTGCCGGTCCCAGCCCGTGTGGATCAGCACCGCCCGGCCGTGCACGTCGTACGGCAGCAGCGCCGACCGATCCACGGCCCGGCCCCGGTCGGCGACACCCTCCACGCGCACGACGACCGCGTCGAGGTCGATCAGCCGGTCGAGCGGCAGGCCGGCGAGGTCCTGGCCGTCGTCGAAGCGGTGGTGAGGGCTGTCCAGGTAGGTGCCGGTGTTGGACACCATCGAGATACGGCCCATGGCGAACTCGGTGCCGGGCGCGTAGATCTGCCGTGACGCCTCCCGGGTGAGGTGCTCGCCGATCTCGGGGCCGGGGAGCCCGGGGTAGGTGATCATTCCGTGCCGGATGGGGTGGCTGAGGTCGACGATCCGCCGTGACTGGTTGCTCATGCCACGCATCTTCCCTGTAGCGCCACTTCATCACAAGCAAGATTTACTGAAGCGGCACTACAGTGTGGCTTATGGAACTGGATCCCCGGCGGCTGCGCGTCCTGCGTGCGGTGGCGTTGCGTGGTGGTGTGGTGGACGCGGCGAAGGTGCTGCATCTGACGCCGTCGGCCGTGTCGCAGCACCTGGCGCAGCTCGAACGGGAGGTGGGTCAGCCGCTGGTGGACCGCTCGCGACGGCGGGCGGGGCTGACCCCTGCGGGGCGGTTGCTGGCGGCGCGGGCGGAGCGGATCGAGCGGGAACTGGCGGAGGCCCGCCGTGAACTCACCGAGCTGACCGGGCGTTCGACGGGTCCGGTGACGGTCGCCGCGTTCTCCTCGGCGGTGTGCCATCTGCTCGTCCCGGCCCTCGCCGCCCTCGCCCGCACCCACCCGGAACTCGAACCGAGGGTGGTGGAGGCGGAGGGCCCCGACGCCCTGCGCGAGCTGCGCACCGGCGGGCTGGACGTGCTGGTCGTCGAGTACGACGGCGACGACCCCGATCCGCACGAGCAGTGGCGCGACCTGGCGTCCGCGCCGGTCGCCGACGACGAGTACCGCGTGGTCACCCCGGCCGACTGGTCACCACCGCCCCGCTCGGTGAGGGACCTGGCCGAGCGCCCCTGGGTCTCCGCTCCGCCCGGCACGGCGTGCGGCCGCGCCCTCGCGCGCATCTCCGCGCAGTACGCCTTCACCCCGAGCCGCGCCCACACCGCCGTGGAGTTCCCGACCACGCTGTCCCTGGTCCGGGCGGGCCTCGGCGCGGCCGTGGTCCCCACCCTCGCCCTCACCGACGCCCCACCGGAGACCGTGGCCCTGCCCATGGTCCCGGTGGCGGGCCACCGCCGCATCGCGGCCGTCTGGCCCGCCTCCCCCTCCGGTCCCCAGCCCCGGACCTCGGCCGTGGTCGAGGCCCTCCGCCGGTCGGCCGAGAACTTGGGCCTCACACCTGCGCCCTGACGGGGTGTGAGGTGTGGGATCGGGACGGGCGCGGCGGCGCCCGATGGGCAATCCGGTGAACCCGCCGCCCAGTGAGCGTCGACAACGCTCGTGAGCGATACGCCTAGCGGGTCGATCCGGCGTGCTCCCGCACGCCCGCCTCGCTCGCCGTCCCGGCCTCCCGCCCGGTGTGCCCGGTGTCCTTCTTCGCGAAGCCCCGCCGGCCCGGCAGGACCGCGAGGACGATCAGCGTTCCGGCGGCCATGATGACGCCGCCGACGAGGCTCCTCGCCCGCGGCCGCCGGCAGGGCGTTTTCCAGTCCACCGTCCCGCCCGCCCCGCTCGGCCGAGCCGTCGAGTCCCCAGCTGCTGACCCTGCTCGACTGCGTCAACCGCGGCACCTGGACCGACGACGGCACCGCCGCCACCGCTGCCCATCACCGCCGGAGTCGCCCCCGACACCGCCGCCGCGAAGGTCGACCACGTACGGAGGACCGGGTCGCCCCCGGGGCCCTTCTGAAACCCGGGGCCCGCCGAGGGCTCGGCCTCCAGGCGGAAGGAGTCGTACGCGCCGAACACGCCGTACGAGTCGCGCGCGCCGTACGAGTCGTACGCCTGACCGGCACGCCACCTCACGACCGACGGCACACAGGAGAAGCGCCCTGATCACGGCCTTCTACAACGCGCCCGCGACGCGGCGACAAGCCTCACCGGCCGGCCGGCTGGGTCGGCGGTACGCCGGGTCAGACCTCGTCGGCCGGGGTCGCGCCCATCTCCGACGCGACCTCCTCGACCACCGCGCTCGCCCGCGTCTCCGCCACACCGGCCGCGATGAGGGTGGCCGTGGCGATCCGGTGCCCGTCGTCCTCCAGCGCACCGGTGTTGACGGACTCCAGGAGAGCGACGTGCATCGCCTCCAGGCCGGCGCTCTGCACGGCGGGCGGCAGATGGGAGTGGAAGACACCGTCCCGCTGACCGCGCTCCAGGATCCCGGTGGCGGCCTCCCGGGCCGGCGCGAGCACCTCGGCGACGCGTTCGGAGCCGAGGTCCCGCCGGGCGAGCGCCAGCAGCATCCGGTAACGGTCCCCCACGGGCCACATCCGGAACACGAACCGCGCCAACGCCCGCTCGGCCGACTCCTCCGGCTCCGGCTCCGACCCGGACTCCACCGTGTTCCGCAACGTCTCGGCGGCTTCCTCCGCGAGCGCCTCCAACAGCGCCGCCCGCCCCGGGAAATGACCGAAGAGGGTACGCCGGACGACCCCGGCGGCCCGCGCCAGCTCCTCCAGCGTGACGTCGGGGTTCCGCCCCAGTTCCTCACGGGCCGTGGCCAGGATGCGCGCCCGGTTGGACCGCGAATTACGACGCAACGGCTCGCGGGCCACGGACTTGGTCACGGGGAACCTCGAAGGATCGGAGGGCGGACGAACAGCGGCCCCATTTTCTCACGCCGAGCCCGAGTCCCCGCTGCCCCAACACCCACGCGCCATCACCCACACCGCCAACACCCACGCGCCATCACCCACACCGCCATCACCCTCACCGTCGCCACCCCGAGGTATCACATCGGCCGCCGACGTGGATCATCTGCGGATCAGGCCCAACTCCCCAGCCCGCACGCCCGCTTGGAAGCGTGATACCGCGTCGAGGCTGGTGAGCAGCTCCGCCACCCGGCGGCGGTAGGTGCGCAGCGACATGCCCAGTTCTCGTGCGGCCACCTCGTCGGTGGCGCCGGAGACCAGGGCGTGCAGGACCTCGGAGGTCCGGGCGTCCAAGCGGGGCGGTCCCGGGTAGAGAAAGGTGGTCAGGTCGGCCGCGTTCTCCCATGCCGCTTCGAACAGCGCGTACGTGCCGCCGATCAGGGCCGGAGAGGCACTCATCGTGTAGGTGCGCGGCCCCCGGGCGGCCGGGCGGGAGGACGCCGGATCGGTGAGGATCATGGTCCGCCGGTCGATGATGACGGTGCCCTGCGGCAGAGGGGCGGTGGCGATCCGGATCCGGAAGCCGTGGGCGGCCATCTCCCGCAGGGTGTCCCGGTCGCGCTCGTCGGCGAGAACGGCGGGGCTGTACAGCTTGCGCGCCAGGGGCGCCCTGCCGAGGCGCATCTGGAGGCGGGCGGCCTCACGGGCACCGGGCCAGGTGTCGAGATCGCGGGCGATCTGGACCCACTCCGTGTCGTCCGACTCCGTCAAGGGCTTGATCCGAGCCCAGAACTCGACATCGCCGCGGAGCTCCATGACCTGTGCCATCCGCCCAGTATGCCGTTGGCAGGAAGGTGCCAAGGGCTCGCCCGGGGCGCGCGAACCTTGCAGGCTCACCTTCACGGAGAGGCATTCGCCACCGCTGCCCCGGCTCCCTCCCCCTCCCCACCCCCCACGTCCTACTCTTCCCCCTCTTCCGCATGAACCGCTCAGGAAAATCCTGAACCTCGGTAGAACGGGCCTCACCGGACAAAAAATC
>NZ_JARGEE010000174.1:0-18224 GCF_033794485.1 Streptomyces sp. MB09-02B | reverse complement strand
GTGTGGGGGTCTCGGGGGCCGGCCGGGGGCCGGCGTCGCGGGCGTCCGACCACGCCGACCAGAGGGCGGCGTAGGGGCCTCGCGCGGCGTGGAGTTCGTCGTGGGTGCCGCTCTCGACCACCCGGCCGGCCTCCATCACGACGACGCGGTCGGCGGTGGCGGCCTGGCTGAGGCGGTGGGCGACGATCAGCGCGGTCCGGCCGTCGACGGCGCGGGCCACGGCCTTCTCCAGGGTGCGGGCGCCTGCGCTGCCCGCCTCCGCGGTGGCCTCGTCGAGGATCACCAGCGGCGGGTCGGCGAGGATCAGCCGGGCCAGTGCGAGGGCCTGGGTGTGCTCGCCGCTGAGCCGGTGGCCGCCGTCGCCGACGACCGTGGCGAGGCCGTCGGGCAGGGCCTCGGCCCAGGCGAGGGCGTCGACGCGGTCGAGCGCGGCGCGCAGTTCGTCGTCGGTCGCGTCGGGCTTGGCGAGCCGCAGGTCGTCGGCGAGGGGGCCCGCGAAGACATGGGTCTCCTGGGTGATCAGGGCGATCGTGCGGGAGGCGGCGGCGCCGAGTTCGGTGGGCGGGATGCCGCCCACCAGGACGTCGCCGGTGGTGGGCGGTTGGATGCCCGCGACGAGTCGGGCCAGGGTGGTCTTGCCGGCTCCGCTGGCGCCGACGAGTGCCACGCGTTCGCCATGACGGATCGTCAGGTCGATGTCGTGCAGGACGGGATGGCCCGGCAGGTAGGCGTGGCCGAGCCCTCGCACGGTGACGTCGACACCGCCGGTCCCGACCGTGCGCGTGGGCGGCGGGAGCACGGGTTCGTCGGTGACTCCGACGAGCCGGGCGAGGCCCGCCGTGGCGGACTGGGCGTCGTCGAGGAGGGCGAGGGCGGCGTTGACGGGGCCGAACAGGCTGTGGAAGTACAGGGCGGCGGCGGTCGCCGTACCGATGCTGGCGGAGCCGTCGCGGACCAGCCAGTAGCCGGTGACGAGGACGGCGGCGAGCCCGATGTACTCGGCGATGTGCAGCCTGCTGTAGAAGCCGAGGACGAGTCGTACGCCCCGCATGGTCAGCGCCACCACGGACCACGACCGCTCGGTGACCCGCTCGGTGTGCTCGCGGCCCAGCCGGAACGCCCGCACGGTGGAGCTGCCGCCGATGGTGTCGAGCATCTGCTGCTGCTGGGCGCCGGCGGCCACGCGCTGCTCGGCGTAGAGGGGGATGGCGCGGGCGACGTACCAGCGTGCGGTGGCCACCTGCACGGGCACCGCGAGCAGCGCGGCCAGCAGGAACCGCCAGTCGAGCAGGGCGAGGGCGCCGAAGGTGAGGACGATGGTGAGCACCGACCGGCCGAGCGCGGGCAGCGCGTTGCGCACGGCGTCGGCGATGAGGGAGACGTCGGCGGTGACCCGGGCGGTCAGGTCGCCGGCGCCGGCCTTCTCCACCCGGTCCAGGGGGAGGGCGAGGGCGCGCTCCACGAAGCGTTCGCGCAGCCGGGCCAGGGTCGTCTCGCCGAGCCGGGCGATCTGCGAGAGCCCGAACCCGGCGGTGACGCCCTGCGCGACGGCGACGGCCACGAGGAGCGCGGCGGTGGCGGTGATGGCGTCGGCGGACCCCCGGTCGGCGGCCAGGTCGACGATCCGGCCGAGCAGGGGCTGCACGAGCAGGCCGACGGCGGTGGACCCGACCATGACGACGAAGGCGGACACCGCCAGCCGCCGCTGCGGCCGCAGGAGATCGACGACCGCGGCCCGTGTACGGGCGGCACTGGCGACGGGCAGCAGCACAGGATCGACACGCCCAGCTTCGACATGCCCACCGCGCGGGGGCTCGGCCTCGCCGGTTCGGGAGACCTCGGAGACCTCGGAGGCCTCGGAGGCCTCGGAGGGCCTGGGGGCCTCGGCGATCCCGGCCTCAGCCTCAGCTTCAGCCCCGGCCCTCGCCTCGGTGGGTTCCAGGTGATCGGTCATGCGAGGACCGCCGTCCGGTAGTCGGCGCGCTCGTGGACGAGGCGTTCGTGGTCGCCGGTCGCGAGGACGCGGCCTTCGTGGAGGAGCACGACGCGGTCGGCGACGGCGAGGAGGGCGGGGCTGTTGGTCACCAGGAGTGTGGTGCGTCCCCCGCGGACGTCCCGGATGCCGGCGGCGACGCGGGACTCGGTGACGGCGTCGACGGCGGTGGCCGGCTCGTGCACGACGAGGACCGGCGCGTCGGCGGCCAGGGCGCGGGCCAGGGCCACGCGCTGGCGTTGGCCGCCGGAGAGGGAACGGCCGCGTGCGGTGACGGCGGTGTGGACTCCGTCGGGCAGCGCGCGGGCGACCTCGTCCGTACCGG
The DNA here is from genome assembly GCF_033794485.1 of Streptomyces sp. MB09-02B. NCBI lineage: Bacteria > Bacillati > Actinomycetota > Actinomycetes > Kitasatosporales > Streptomycetaceae > Streptomyces > Streptomyces sp. MB09-02B. Next base: position 15,906 of record NZ_JARGEE010000174.1, on the reverse strand, counting down.
AGGCGACCATCGCGGCGGTGACGCCCGCCGGAACGGCCGCGCCTCCCGTCCCCGTGTCGGCGGCGCCCCCCGTCGCTCCCGAGGGCGCGCCGGTGGCGATCGCCGCCGTGACGTTGTCCAGGACCGTGCCTTCGAACAGGTCGGCGTCGTGCTCGGCAACCAGCATCACCGCGCGGACGTCGTCCGGTCCCAGCGCGGTCAACGGGGTGCCGTCCAGTTCCACGGTGCCGTCGTCGGGGTCGGTGTGGCGGCCGAGGCAGCGCAGCAGCGCCGTGGCCTCGGCGGGGTCGGTGGTGGCGACGCCGACGGTCTCGCCGGGGGCGATGTCGAGGTCGACCCCGCGCAGGGGACCGTGGGCGAGGCCGCGCAGCGTCAGCCGTCCCTCGACACCGGCCGTCGGCACGGCCTCGGCGGACCCCTTCGCGGGCACGGCGCCGGGGGCGTCCAGCACCTCGGCGATACGGGCGGCGGAGGCGCGGCCCTGCGCGAGTTCGGCGTTGATCCAGGCGAACTCGGAGAGCGGGCCGACGATGAACAGGGCGAGCCCCACGGAGGAGACGAGTTCACCGAGGCCGATGTCACCGCGTGCGGCGAGACGTCCGCCGACGAGGGCGACCACGGCGATGAAGGCGCCGGTGAGGATGGTGACGACGCCGTTCTGCCAGGCCTCGGCGCGGGCGGCGCGCAGCGTCGCGGCGAGGGAGTCCTGGCTGACGCGGCGGTAGCGGGCGACGGCCGCCTGCTCGGCGCCGATGCCCTTGAGGACGCGCAGTCCGGCCACCAGGTCGGCGGCGACGCCGGAGGCCTGTGCGGCACGGTCCTGTTCGGTCTCGCTGCGCCGTTCCAGGGGCTTGCTCAGCAGGTGCCCCAGCCACAGCAGCAGGGGGGTGCCCAGGAGCACGAGCAGGCCCAGCACGACGGAGACGCGCAGCAGGGCTACCGCACTGACCACGAGGCCCGCGGTCGCCGCGAAGGCGACGATGAGGGCCATGGCCACGGCCCCGACCCGCTTGGCGTCCTCGGTGGCGATGTTCGTCAACTCGCCCGGCAGCCTTCCCTCTTCGGCACCGCCCTCGGGTGCGAGGACACGGCCGACGAGGGCGGTCCTGAGGTGGTGCGCGGCGGTGACGGCGGCTCGTTCACCGGCCCTGGCGCTGAACCGGAAGCTGAAGGAGAGCCCGACGTACACGGCGGCCAGGACGAGCAGCCACAGCAGCAGTCCGGGGATGTCGCCGTCCACGACACCGCGCTCGATGGCCAGTCCGATGAGCACCGGGACCAGGGCCTCGCCCGTCTGGTGTCCCATCCCCAGAACCGCGCCGAGCACGACGTCCCGACGCTGTCCGCCGACCGCGCGCCACAGGACGTTCCGCCCCGGTGGGTCCGCTTTTCTCACGCAACACTCCGGACCGGTTTCGCCAACACAGGATACGTACAAGAAAACTTAGGTAAGGCTAACTACATTTGCCTTCCTGGACCAGCCCCGAGACGTCTTCGAGACCTGAGCGACCTCCCCGAACGCAGGGACATTAGCGGAACCGACCGTCAACTGGCAGACGGACCAAGCCACTTCACCGATACGAGAACGCACCGGGCGCACCGCCCCGACCGGAAGGACCTGTCCGTGCTCAGCACCAGGATCACCAACGCCCGCATCGTCACGATGGATCCGGACCGCCCGGCCGCCCGGGAGCTCGGGATCTGGCGGGGCCGGGTCGTCGGCCTGGACGAGGACGTGGCGGGCCTTCCGGCGCGGCGGACACTGGACCTGGGCGGCGCCACCGTGCTCCCCGGTTTCATCGACGCCCATGTGCACCTGGCGTGGGCGGGCCTGAAGGCCAAGGCGCCCAGCGTCGCGCCGAGCCGGCGCGCCGACGACGTGCTCCGGGTGGTGGCGCAGGCGGTGGCCGAGGCCCCGGTCGGCGGCTGGGTGGACTTCGGCGGCTACGACCAGCGCACCCTCGACCGCCCGCTCACGGCGAGCGACCTCGACACCGTCAGCGCCGGACGCAAGGTGTATCTGGGTCATCTCTCCGGGCACGCCTGCCTCGTCAACTCGGCGGTGCTCGCGGGTCTTCCGGCGGACGTGGCCCGGCCGGACGGCTTCCTCGCGGAGGGCGCCATGGGGGCCGCGCTGCAGTCCCGGCCGCCGCACTCGCTCGCCGAACTGGCCTCGGCGATCGAGCACGCCGCCCGCGTCTGCCGCTCCGAGGGCATCACGGGGTGCGCCGAAGCGGGCGTCGGGGCCAGGCTGTTCGGGCACAGTCCCATCGAGGGCGCCGCGTACCAGCTCGCCCACGAGTCGGGCCGACTGCCGCTGCGGGTACGGCTGATGGTGGCCGCCGACGCGCTGCACCCGGTCCGCGCGGACGTCGACGACACCACGGGCCGGGCCATCGACCTCGGTCTGCGCACCGGATTCGGCGACGGCGCCCTCTCCCTCGGCTCGCTCAAGATCTTCACCGACGGCGGCATGATGGCCCGTACGGCGGCCCTCACCAGCCCCTACCTGAGCCTCGAGGGCCCCGGCGGTTCCGGGCAGCTCATGCACGAGCCAGAGGTCCTGGAGAGCACGATCGTCGAGGGGCACCTCGCGGGCTGGCAGCTCGCCGTGCACGCGATCGGCGACCGGGCCCTCGACGTCGCCCTGGACGCGCTGGAGAAGGCCCGGAAGCTGAGCCCCCGTCCGGAGGTACGCCACCGCGTCGAGCACGCCGGACTGGTCCGCCCCGACCAACTGCCCCGGCTGGCCGCGCTCGGTGTCACCGTCGTCGTCCAGCCGAGCTTCCTGCGGTACTACGGCGACGACTACGCCGCGATCATGGGTGAGGAGCGGGCCGGCTGGTTGTACCGGGGCCGGGGCTTCCTCGACCACGGTGTCCGGGTCGCCGGCAGCTCGGACCGCCCGGTCGCGAACGGCGCGCCGCTGCGGGCGATCCAGTTCATGGTGGAGCGGGCCTCGGAGTCCGGCCGCCTCATCGGCCCCGACGAGGCGATCACGGTCGAGGAGGCGCTGCGCGCGTACACCGTCGAGGCCGCCCGCGCCTGCCACTGGGACGGCGACGCCGGCAGCCTCACCCCCGGCAGTCGAGCCGATCTCGTCGTGCTGGGAGACGATCCGCGCCGGGTGGACGTGTCCCGGATCGGGGACATCGAGGTGGTGCGGACGTTCGTCGAGGGGGAGGACGCGTACTGACGGTCAGCCCGGCGGGCGCCGGGCCGGGATCGTGCGCAGGAAGTCCGCCGACGGCACGAAGAACATGGTTCCGGTCACGGCCCGGGAGAAGTCCAGGATCGGGTCGTGGCCGTTCGGCGGTTCGCCGAGGAACATCCTCCGCAGCATCGCCTCGGGGACCGAGGGGTCGCGGGCGTAGGCGATGAAGTACGTGCCGAACTCGCCCTCGCCGGGCCTGCCGAACGGCATGGCGGCGCGCAGTATGCGCTGCTCCGTGCCGTCCGGGCCGAGGAGGGTGTTGACGTCGACGTGCGAACCCTCCACGTCCAGTTCCAGGTTGGTCAGCTTGGTCCGGCCGATGACCTTCTCCTGGGCCTCGACGGGGAGCTTCTCCCAGGACTCCACGTCGTGCAGGTACTTCTGCACGAGCACATAGCTGCCGCCCCGGAAGCCGGGGTCCTCGTCACCGACCAGCACCGCGTCGGCGGCCAGGCGCCCGACGGGGTTCTCGGTGCCGTCGACGAAGCCGAGGAGGTTGCGGGAGTCGAAGTACGCGAAGGCCTGGACCTCGTCCTCCAGGGTGACCGCGCCGCGCAGTTGCCGCATGATCTCGGCGGCCAGCGCGAAACAGAGGTCCACGCGGGTGGCCCGGATGTGGAAGAGCAGGTCGCCCGGCGTGGACACGGCGCGGTGCCGGGGGCCGTCCAGCTGCGGGAAGGGGTGCAGGGCGGCGGGGCGGGGCGTGCCGAGGAGCCGGTCCCAGGCGTCGGCGCCGATCCCGGCCACGCAACCCAGGGCGCCGTCGGGGCTGGAGAAGCCCACCGCCCGTTCCAGACCGGCGAGTCCGGACAGCACACCACGGGCCGTCGACTCGCCGCCGGGGACGACGCCGACGACCAGGAAGACGGCGGCGGGCGTCAACGGGCTCAGCATCGGCTGTGACGACACGTCCTCGGGCACGACCGGCGGCATCACGGCTCCCCCTCTTCACGCACCACACGTGCGCCCCACGCGTGGACGACATTCCCTCAGGACGGCTAGGGCGGCGCCGTGGGCAGGCGCGACCCCGTCGTCACGCGTCGCCTGCCCCGGTCGCATACCGCCCCCCTCACCATGCCCGGCCGGGACGCGGACGATGCCCGTCGGCCCGCACTCCCCCGCAAACAATGGAGAAGGCCACAATCCCCCACGCCGGGAGGGCGGTTGCCGAAGTGCGGTCTTCGTTGTGTACGCGACGAGCCGGACGCCCAATACTGTGCGCAGACGTCACCAGGGGGGCTCCATGAAGTGGTTCCGACGCGACCGTGCGCAGCGACAGGCCCCTGTGGTGCCGCCGCCCGGAGTCGGCAAGAGCGACGAGCCGCTCCGGCAGGCGCCCCCGCTGCTGACCGCCGGTGACCCGGCGCTCCAGCGGATCGGTGGTGCCGGCGACACGGTCGCCCGGCTGACCACCGGGACGGGTCCGGTCATCCTCGACATCACCCACACGGGGAGCGGGCACTTCGTCGTGGACACCCTCGACGGGAGGCTGCACTCCCAGAGCCAACTCGTCTACACCGACGGGCCCTTCTCGTGCCGTGCGCTGGTGAACGCCGACGACCGGCCGGTGCGGGCGCTCCGTGTCCAGGCGGACGGACCGTGGACGGTCGACGTGAGCCCGCTGTCGAGCGCGCTGCCCTGTGCGGGCCCTACGCGCCGTCCCGCCTCGGACGTCCTGCGCCACACCGGAGGGCCCGGGATCGCGACGCTGCGGTACGAGGGCGATCCGCGCTCCGACGACGGCGGGTACTTCCTCGTGGACACCTTCGAACCGGACGGCACCGGCTTTCTCGACGAGCTGGCCAACCACGTGGGCCCGTGGCAGGGCGAAGCCCCGCTCGCCGGCCCCTGTCTTCTCTACGCCCGCTCCGACGGACCGTGGTCGATCGTCGTCCGGCTCCTGGATCCGCCCGCCTCACGCTGACCGCACCGCCGCCCGGCCGACCCCGACAGCGACGCCTCCCCGGTCGCCCGACCGCGACCGAACCGCCGGCGCGTCCTCGCCGGTCACCACTCCTGGCCACACAAGCGGATCACCCTCTTTTACTACTTCTGTAGGGTTGCTCCGAGGATCCCCTGGGCCCGGAGTGAGCCAGGGGGTGCCGGACCGTACGCGGAGGGGGAACGGCACGCATGACCGCGGTGCCCGTACCGGAGACCGGAGGCCTCCCCGTGGCGCGGGAGGCCGAACTCGCGCGGCTCTCGCACGTCGTCGAGGCGTTGGGGAACGGCCGGGGATCGGTGGTGGAGATCACCGGCGAGCCGGGCATCGGCAAGACCCGGCTCGCGGCGGCCCTCGTGGACCTGGCGGCGCGCCGGCGGCTCCCGGTCGCCCGGGCCCACGCGGTGCGCAGCGGCGCGACCCCGCTGCAGGTGTTCCGTGACGCCTTCGAGGCACGGCGGGGTTTCCCGCGACCGACGGAGGCCGGCGGGAGGGCGTTCGCCGAGTTCCGTGACCGGCCCGCCCTCTGGGCCGCCGGTGGTGTCCTGGTGCTGGACGACGTGCACTGGTGCGATCCCGTGTCGACGGCGGCGCTCGTCCGGCTGGTCCGTTCCGTGGTGCCCGGCCCGTTCGTGCTCGCGCTCGCCCACCGGCCCCGGCAGACCCCGCCCGAGCTGCGGGAGGCGCTGGAGGACGGGGTCCGCGCCGGCACGGTGACGCGGATCGAACCGGGCCCTCTCGACGCGGAGGCGGCGGCCGCCCTGCTGGCCGGCCGGCACACGTCCGAGGGTCCCCTGCCGCACGCACACGAGCCCGCCGCGCTGCGGGAGTTCGCGGGTCAGGTGTGCGCCGCCGCGGAGGGGAATCCGTTCCATCTGCGCCTGCTCGCCGCGGCGGACTGGCGTCCCGGCCACTGGCCCGACCGGCCCGGGACCGACATCGACGGGCTGCTGCGCGAGGCGAAGCCGCTGATCGCCGAACTCGACGCGCTGACACCCCCGGCCGCGACGGCGATGGCGGCCGCAGCTGTGCTCGGCCCACCGTTCCGTCCGCAGGACGTGGCCCAGGTCTCCCGACTGGGCCTGGACGCCACCCTGGACGTGCTCGCCGAACTGGAGCACGCGGACCTCGTCCGACCGGCCGACTGGAGCGGGGGCCTGCGTTTCCGCCACCCCCTCGTCGGCCACGTCGCGTACGAGCGGGCCGGATCGTCGGTGCGGCTGCGCGCCCACCGCCGCGCCCTGGACCTGGTCACCGCCCGCGACGGCCGGGCCGCCGAACGGGCCCGCCACGCCGAACACCTGCTGGGCGCGGAGGGCCTCGACGCCGCCCGCACGCTGGCCGAGGGAGCCGCCGAGATCGTCACGCGGACGCCGGCGACCGCGGCCCGCTGGTTCGGGCTGGCTTTGGAGACCCTGCCCGGCCGGGACGGTGACCGCGCCGCCCGGACCGCGCTGGAACTCGCCTGCTGCCGCGCTCTGATCGCCTCCGGGCAGCCGGAGGAGGCACGCGCCCGTGCCCATGAACTGCTGGGCGATCCCCGGGCGGAGCTCACCGACAGCCAGACGCTCCGGGCCCACACCGTCTGGGCCGACGCCGAGCGGCAGCTCGGCCGGTACAAGGAGGCGACGGCGGTCGTGGGCGCCGCGCTCGGCCTGCTGCCCCGGCCGCTGCCCGACCCGCTGCCGCCCGACGCCGTCCGCCTCGCCATCGAGTACGGCCTGATCCATGTGGTGCGCGGCACCCACGAGCAGGCGCGGACGTTGCTCCGGGAGGCCGCGCGGGCGGCGGGTGGAGCGGACCGCGCGGATCGCACCGTGCTCCGCGTCCTCTCCGCCCTGTGCGCCACCCATGCCGGAGACATCGACGAGGCCGGCCCCGAGGTCACCGACTGCGCGCGGCTGTTGGACGCCCTGCCCGACCCGCTCGCCGGACGTACACCGGAGACTCTGGCGCTGCTCGGCTGCGCCGAGCTCTACCTGGAACGGTTCGCGGACGCGGCACGGCATCTGGGCCGGGGCCTGCAGACGGCGGACTCCGACGCCGGGCGCCCCATCCTGATGCACCGGCTCCTGGCGCTCGCCATGGTCGAGCAGTGGACCGGCCGGCTGGACGCCTCCGAGCAGCGGGCCCGGCAGGTCGAGACCCTCGCCGGTGCCCTCGGCGCCGAGGGCGCGGTCACCCTGGCGCGCGCGATGCGCACGACGGCTCTCGTCTGGTCCCGTGGCCGGGGGTACGCCGCCGAGGCCGTCGCGCTGGTCGAGGAGGCGACCACGGTCACCCCGCCGGGCCAGAGCTGGTGGGCCACCTCGGCGACGGGACTGCTCGCCCAGGCGCGGTTGCTCGCCGGTGACGCCGCCGGGTGCCGGCGGACCCTGCTGGAGGGCGTGGGCGGCGAGCGGCTGCCCCTGGTGCGCCCGTTCTCCCGGCCCTTCCTCCTCGCCCTGCTGGCCACGGCCACGCTGGAGTGCGGGGACCGCGACAGGGCCCACCATCTGGTGCAGGCCGCCGAGGTGGAGGTGGGCCGGCTCGGACTGCCGGTGCAGGAGGCGTATGTGCACGAGGCCCGCGCCCGGCTCCACGCCGCCGACGGCGAACACGACGCGGCGGCCAAACTGTTCGCCCTTGCCGCGCGGGCGTTCCGGGCCGCCGACATGCCCGTGCAGTACGCCTGGACACTGGCGACCGGCGCCCCGTCGTGCGCCGAGGCCGAGGGCCGGACGGAGGCCCTGCGGCAGCTGGACGTGGCCGACACGGTGGCGCGCTCCTACGGGGCTTCGCTCGTACGGGAGCGGGTGGACGACCTGCGTGCCGACCTGTCCCGGAGTGACCCGGCGGCACACGCGCTGGGAGTGCTGAGCGACCGGGAACGTGAGGTAGCCGAACTCGCGGCCGAGGGGCTGCGCACCCGCGACATCGCCGAGCGGCTCTTCCTCAGCCCGCGCACGGTGGAGACCCACCTGTTCCGCGTCTACCGCAAACTCGGCGTCTCCTCCCGTCTCGCCCTGTCCGCCCTGCTGCGCCGGACGGGCTGACCGCACCGGACCGACCCGCCGCCCCCGCAGGACCGCCTCCCCACCGGACCGACGGCTCCCGGCCCGCCGCCCGCTCGCCCCGTCAGGCGGCGGAAGCCGGCGCCTCCACCGTGCTCGGCTCCCGCTCCTCGGAGCCCGGGTCGGAGTCGGCGGCGGCCCGTGCGCCGGGGATGAACACGGCGACCGCCGCGGCGACCAGCGCGGCACCGCAGCCGATGAGCAGACCGGTCCGGAAGCCGTCCTCCGAGGGCAGGCTGAAGCCGCCGAGCGTGGTGGTCATCTGGGCGAGCACCACCCCGACCACCGCCGCCGCGGTGGAGGTGCCCAGGGCTCGCATCAGCGTGTTGAAGCTGTTGGCGGAGGCGGTCTCGGACAGCGGCACCGTGCTCATGATCAGCGCGGGCATGGCCCCGTAGGCGAGACCGACGCCGGAGCTGACGACGAGGGAGACGATCAGCAGACCCCAGGTGGAGCCCATCAGCACCAGCGCGAGGCCGTAGCCGGCGGAGATCACCAGCGAGCCGGCGACCAGGGTGAACTTGGGCCCGCGGGCGTTGGTGAGCTTCCCGCCGAGCGGGGAGAGCGCCATCATCATCAGCCCGGCCGGAGCCATCCACAGCGCCATCGCCAGCATCGACTGGCCCAGACCGTAGCCGGTGGCCTCAGGCAACCTCAGCAGCTGCGGAGTGATCAGCGACTGGGCGTACATGCCGAAGCCGACGAGGACCGAGGCGACGTTGGTGAGCAGCACGCGCGGGTGCGCGGTGGTGCGCAGGTCCACCAGCGGCTCGCGGGTGCGCAGTTCCCACCAGCCCCAGCACAGCAGCAGCACGCCGGCGCCGACGAACAGGCCCAGCGTGGTCGCCGAACCCCAGCCCCAGTCCGCGCCCTTGGACACGGCGAGCAGCAGGCACACCACACCGCCGCCGAGACCGACGGCACCGACGAAGTCGAAGCGCTGTCCCCGGGCGCCGGCCGGGGTCTCGGGCACCAGGAACCAGACCATGACGGTGACCGCGACGGCCAGGACGGCGGCGCCCCAGAAGAGCACGCGCCAGCTGGCGTACTGGGCGACCGCGGCGGCGATCGGCAGGCCGAGGCCGGCGCCGATGCCCAGGGAGGCGCTGACCAGAGCGATGGAGCCGCTGAGCTTCTCCGGTGCGATGACGTCACGCAGCAGGCTGATACCGAGTGGCACCACGCCCATCCCTATGCCCTGGAGGCCGCGGCCCACGATCATCGGCACGACGGTCGAGGACAGCGCGCAGACGACCGAGCCGATGATCAGCGGGGCGCAGCACACCAGAAGCATGCGGCGCTTTCCGTACAGGTCGCCGAGGCGTCCGCCGACCGGGCCGAAGACCGCTCCCGTGAGCAGCGTCGCGGTGATCACCCAGGAGGCGTTGGCCGCGCTGGTGTCGAGGATCGTGGGCAGCTCGGTGAGCAGCGGCGTCACCAGGGTCTGCATGATCGCGGCGACGATGCCGGCGAGCGCCAGCGTCGCGATGACACCACCCGGGCGGGCGGCGGTCGGGGGGTTGGCCGTCAAGGGGATTCCTCCGTGCGATGACCCGGTGACTGGTGGCTGGTGACTGGTGACTGGTGACTGGTGACTGGTGACCGAGCATGCGTCATGTACCTGGCGTGCAGCATACCTGCGTCATGCATGACACACGCTCAGTGCACGACACACTTACCGTGCACGATGCACAGCGCCGGGTCCGTTGCCTGGCCCGACGGTGCGAGCCGGGCGGGGTGGAAAGATCGCCCTGGCGGAATCCGCAACGAGGAGGTAGGCGACCGTGGAAGAGCCGACGCGCCGGGTCGAGTACGAGAACATGCTGCTCGGGCGCTACCAGCACCTGAGCAAGAGCAAGGGGCGCCGCGCGGACTCGACGCTGGAGCGCAGTGCGTACATCGTCCTCAGCCGTATCCGGATCGAGGGGCCGATGTCGATCAGCGAGTTGAGCGACGCCTTCGGCCTCGACGCCTCCACCCTGCGCCGGCAGACCGCCGCCGCGCTGCGGGCCGGGCTGGTCGAACACACCCTCGACCCGGAGGGCGGGGTGGCGCGGAAGTTCCGCATCACCGAGGAGGGCGAGCGCCGGCTGGACGAGGAACGGGAGGGCAACGTCCGTACGCTCGCCCAGGTCCTGGAGGGCTGGTCCGACGAGGACATCTCCGCGTTCGCCGACTATCTGAAGCGCTTCAACACCAGCATCGAGCGGTTGGCCGGGAAGCCGTGGCCGCGCCCGTAGCCAGAGCCGAGGGGCCGGGTAGCCTCGGGGGCATGCGGATCTCCGTCTCCTCGGACATGGACGAACCCGTCGCGCGTCTCCTCCTCGCGGAGTTGCGCGGCCGGGGCCACGACGTCGTGACACACGGCGCGCTGCGCGCCGGGGACGACCCCCGGTGGGCCGTCTGCTCGGAGGCAGCGGCGCGCGAGGTCGCCTCCGGGGCGTCCGACCAGGCCGTCGTGTGCTGCTGGACCGGCACGGGCGCGTCGATCGCCGCGAACAAGGTGCCCGGGGTGCGGGCGGCCCTGTGCACGGACGCCTACACGGCCGACGGCGCCCGGCGGTGGAACGACGCCAATGTACTGGCGATCGGGCTGCGGCTGACCTCCGAGCCGCTGCTCAAGGAGATCCTGGACGCCTGGTTCGCCGCCGAGGCCGGCTCGGACGCCGAGGACCGGGAGAACGTGGCCCACGTCGAGCGGCTCGACATCAGCCGGGGTGACGGCCGGACCGGATGAACACGGCTTCGGCCCAGCGGGGTGGTTCGGGCGGGGCGTCATGCGCTCCCGACGCGGTCGGTGCGGCCGCCCGGGTCGGCGCGTGCCCCGGCGGGAAACCCCGCGCGGTGACGGCCTCCCGGAGCGCCGCCACGAAGGAGAGGCAGGAGTCGTACCGGTCGTCCGGGGACTTGGCCAGCGCGGTCGCCATCACGTGGTCCACGGCGGGCGGCAGATCGGGGCGCACGCCGGTCAGCGGGGGCGGCTGGTCGTACTGGTGGGCCCACAACAGGGCCATGTCGTCGTCCCGTTGGAACGGCGGCCGGCCGGCGAGCGTCTCGTGGACGACGCAGGCGAGGCTGTAGACGTCGCAGCGGCCGTCGACCGGCTTGCCCGAGATCTGCTCCGGCGCCACGTAGTCGAGCGTCCCGACGAACTGGCCGACGGTGGTGAAGCCCGTCAGGGACAGCGACTTCTTCGTGAGGCCGAAGTCGGTGAGGTAGACGTGCTCGGGGTGGTCGCTGTCCGTGCCCCGCGCGACCAGGATGTTGCCGGGCTTCACGTCCCGGTGGACCAGGCCGTGGTCGTGCGCCGCGTCGAGCGCGGAGGCCACCTGGGCGGCGATCCGGGTCGCGGTCGTGACCGGCAGCGGGCCCTCCCGGTCCAGGAGGTGCCGCAGGTCGCTGCCGGCGACGTACCTCATGGCGATGTAGAGGACGCCGTCGGTCTCGCCCGCCTCGAAGACCGGCACGATGTGGGGGTGGTCGATCGCGGCGGCCACGCGTGACTCGTGGGTGAAGCGGCGCCGGAAGGTGTCGTTGCGGGCCAGTTCCGGGGCTAGCAGCTTCAGCGCGACCGTCCGTTCCAGCCGCAGATCACGCGCCTGGTAGACGACGGCCATCCCGCCCCGGCCGATCTCGCGTTCGACGCGGTAGCCGGCGATCCGCCGCCCGACCAGCTCGGAGGGACGCCCCGCGTACGGCTGCGCCTCACTAGGCTGCGTCTCACTCATCACGGGTCACCGGCGGGACCAGGCGCGTGGGCTCGCCGTCGCTCGGCCCCCGATCGGCCGGCCTGGTGGCGGTGGGCCGAGGTCCGGCGGGCGGGTGGTCGGACGCTGGCCGGTCCGTCGGTTCGCGCACCGGCTCCCCCACGGCCCTCGTCGGTTCCGGGGCCGGGGCCGATGCCGGGGCCGATGCCGGAGCCGGAGCCCGTGTCGGTGTCGGTGTCGGTGTCGGTGTCGGTTCCGCAGCCGGGGCCTGGGCAGTCGGCGGTGAGAAACGGGGAGCGGCCGGGGTCTCGCGTGGTTCCTCCACCGCGGCGAACGTGCTCAGCCGCGCCCCGTCGCAGTACACCCACCGCTCGTGCGCCGCGTCGAACAGCCACAGCGACTCACCGTCGACGACGACCCCGATCCGCAGCCCCTTCGTACGCTCGCGGAAGGACTCCCCGTCGCGATGCCCGGCGGCGAGGGCCTCCGCCTCGGTGCGGTAGCGCGTCAGGGCCTCCTCGGCGCGGGCCAGCAGCGGGCGCGGGTCGGCCGTGCGGGTGGGAGCGGCACCGGCGGCGGGCGGGACCTGCGGTACGGCGACGAGGAGGCGGCCGTCGACCCAGGCGGACCAGCCGTTGGCGCACAGGACGCGGCCCCAGTCGCCGCGCCGCTCCAGCAGTTGTACCGGCAGCAGCGCGTCGAGGGCCACGGTCGGGTGGGCCGGGTCCGGGGTCTCCCAGGTGGCCAGGCCGCCAGGCGGGACGACATGGGTGGGCAGGAAGCCGGGGGTCGTCATGGCGGCTACTTCCGCATCACCGCGGGCTCACGGCGGCGCAGCAGTCGGGCGACGGCCCAGCCGCAGAGCAGCGAGAGGACGACGAGCATCCCCAGGTCGAGCAGCCATACGCCGGCCGAGTGCGCGAACAGCGGGTCCGAGGTGTCGGGGACGATCCTCTCCAGGTCGATCGTGCCGGCCATCGCGGCGAACGCCCATCGCGACGGCACGAGCCACGCCAGCTGTTCGAGGACGATCGTGCCGCGCACGTCCAGCAGGGCGCCGCAGAACACGACCTGGACGATCGCGAGGAGCACCAGCAGCGGCATGGTGACCTCCTCCTTGCGGACCAGCGCTGAGACGACCAGGCCGAGCATCATCGCGGTGAACGCGAGCAGGGCCACAGCGATCGTGATCTCGGCCAGGGGCGGCAGCAACACCCCTTCGCCGCCGGGGGCGTTGAGGTCGACGCCGAGCAGCGCGACCAGCGTGAGGACGACCGCCTGGAGGACGGTGACCGTGCCGAGGACGACGACCTTGGACATCAGGTACGCGGATCTGGACAGGCCCACGGCCCGTTCGCGCTGGTAGATCACCCGCTCCTTGACCAGTTCGCGCACGGCGTTCGCCGCCCCCGTCAGCACGCCGCCCACACACAGGATGAGCAGCGCGTTCATCGCCGTCTCCCGGTCCAGGGCGCCGCCCGCGAGTGCCCTGGCCATCGCGCCCATCACGAAGGGCAGCGCGATCATGATGGCGAGGAAGGTGCGGTCGGCGCCGAGCGCGGCCGCGTACCGGCGGACCAGTGTGCCCAGTTGGGCGCCCCAGCTCTGCGGCTTGGGTGGCGGCGCCACGGCGACCGGTTCGAGGTCGGCCTGGTAGGGCCGGTCCATGGCGGCGGTGACGTACCGGCTCCGGAGGGGCGAGTCGCGGTACTCCCCCGCCCAGTCCCGCTCCCGGTCCCGTTCGAATGCCTCGAACGCCTCCGGCCACTGCTCGAAGCCGAAGAAGGCGAGGGAGTCCTCCGGGGGGCCGTAGTAGGCGACCCTGCCGCCGGGCGCGAGGACGAGGAGGCGGTCGCAGACGTCGAGGCTGAGGACGCTGTGGGTGACGACGATGACGGTGCGGCCGTCGTCGGCGAGGCCGCGCAGCATGTGCATCACGGAGCGGTCCATGCCGGGGTCGAGCCCGGAGGTCGGTTCGTCGAGGAAGAGCAGGGAGGGTTTGGTCAGGAGCTCCAGGGCGACACTGACGCGTTTGCGCTGGCCGCCGGAGAGGCTGTGGATGGGCTGGCCGGCGCGCTGTTCCAGGCCCAGTTCGCGGATCACCTCGTCGACGCGGGCCTGCCGTTCGGCCTTCGCGGTGTCCTGGGGGAAGCGGAGTTCGGCGGCGTAGGAGAGGGCTCTGCGCACGGTCAGCTGGGCGTGCAGGATGTCGTCCTGCGGGACCAGGCCGATGCGCTGGCGCAGCTCGGCGTAGTCGCGGTAGAGGTCGCGGCCGTCGTAGAGGACGGTGCCGGTGTCGGCGGGGCGCTGTCCGGTGAGGGCGTTCAGGAGGGTGGACTTGCCGGCGCCGCTCGGGCCGACGACGGCGAGGAGGCATTTCTCGCCGACCGGAAACGACACCCCGTCCAGCAGCGTCTTCCGGCCGCGGTCGACGGCGACCGTGAGCTCCTGGACGTCGAGGGAGACCTCGCCGGTGTCGACGTACTCCTGGAGCGCGTCGCCGACCAGGCAGAACGCGGAGTGACCGATGCCGACGATGTCACCGGGGGTGACCCGGGCCCGGTCGACGGGGGTGCCGTTGAGGTAGGTGCCGTTGTGGCTGCCGAGGTCGACGATCTCGTACGTGCCCTCCGGCCGCGCCCGTAGCTCGGCGTGCCGGCGGGAGACGACGAGGTCGTCGATGACCAGGTCGTTGTCGGCGGCGCGGCCGATGTGGACGGTGCGCTCGGGCAGCGGGTGGACGCTGGTGGGCTGCCGGAAGGTCCCGGTGGAGGCGGGGCGGTGGATGCCGGAGGGCCGCTCGGGGGCGAGACCGGTGAGCACCGCACGGGGGCCGTCGGGGAGGCTGCCGAAGTGGATGACCGTGCCGGGGCCGACGTCCCACTCGTGGACGCGGTGGCCGTCGGCGTACGTGCCGTTGGTGCTGTGCTCGTCCTCGATGGTCCAGTGGCCGGCCTCGGCCCGCAGCACCGCGTGGTGCCAGGAGACCCGGTCGTCGTCGAGGACGACGTCGCTGAGGGGGTCGCGCCCCACGTGGTAGGCGTGGGACGGGGCCAGCACGGTCGAGCCCGACTCGGTCTCCAGCACGAGTGCGGGCGCAGTCGAGGCGATCGACCGCTCTGTCATGCCGAAAATTCTACCGATCGGTCCCGATATGCGCGCCCGGCCGCAGCGGCGGGCCCCGCGACCGGGTCGAGCGCAGCGTCAGGCGGCGGGTGCGGCGATTCGCTGGGCGATGCGCTGCATACGGACGGCGTCGACGGACTCCGCGAGCAGTTCGTACTCCGTGGTGTCGTCGTTGGTGGCGATCCGCACCAGATTCCCGGCGGCCAACTCCTCGGCGACCAGGACCTGTTGAGTGTCGTCGGCGGACCAGGCGCGCAGCTGGCTCGGTACGTCGGGTACGGTGTCGGCGACCGGGACGACCGCGTTCGGGGGGAAGTTCGGGTTCTCGGGTCGCGGATCGAGGCGTTCGGCGATCCATAACGCACGGTCGCGCATCCACCACAGCGCCAGCGCCAGGGTGGGGGCGCGATAGGTACCGAGGGGCACGCCGACGCGCTGACCGCCGCACCAGCCGTACGCGGTGACATGGCACAGGAATTCGTCGTGCACGCTTCGCTCCCCCGATCGCACCGCCGAACCCACCCGGCCCCACTCGCCGCGCGGGCTTGCTCTCGCCTCGCAGACTTGCTGGTCGTGCGCATCCGGCGACAAGAACGTCACGCAGAGTGACGTGAAGAGCGCGCATGGGTGCGCGTTCGTTCATGACTCAATCGCCCTGTCAGTCGAGTATCGCCACTCCTGACCCTCTGTCACCATGCCAATTCAGCCAGTCTCCTGGCATATGCGAGGGCGCGGTTGGCCGAAACGCTGCGAAGGGCCCGCTGAGCGGGGGTTTCTGGGGGCATGGGGAGCGGAGGGGAGCTCCGGGCCCGATCGCCTCCGTCCCATACGCATGGCCTCGGCGGAGTGTTCAACGGACAGGGG
>NZ_JARGEE010000173.1:0-18271 GCF_033794485.1 Streptomyces sp. MB09-02B | reverse complement strand
CACCCACCCCCACCACCACGTTCGTCTCGGGCCGTCCCCCGGGTCGGGCACCTTCCCAAATCCCGCCGAAGCCCAGTGCAACGGCCGGGTGTCCCTGTGAACCTTGGGAGAAGGCCCCATGACCCAACAGTCGCTGAAGCCGAGGACGGTCGCCGAAGACGCCGTCGACCCGGCCGGCCGGTCCCGTCTCGACCGGTACTTCCACATCACCCGGCGAGGATCCACCCTCGCCCGAGAGGTCCGCGGCGGTGTCACCACCTTCATGGCGATGGCGTACATCCTCCTGCTCAACCCGCTCATCCTCTCCGGCCCGGACGCGGCGGGTGCCACCCTCGGCCAGAAGGCCCTGATCACGGCGACCGCGCTCGCCGCCGCTGTCAGCACGCTCCTCATGGGCGTCGTCGGCAGGGTCCCGCTCGCCCTCGCCGCCGGTCTCTCCGTCTCCGGCGTGATCGCCTCGCAGGTCGCCCCGCAGATGACCTGGCCGCAGGCGATGGGCATGTGCGTGATGTACGGCGTGATCATCATGCTCCTGGTCGTCACCGGGCTTCGGGAGATGATCATGAACGCCATCCCGCTCGCCCTGAAGCACGCGATCACCATGGGGATCGGTCTGTTCGTCGCGCTGATCGGGTTCTACAAGGCCGGTTTCGTGCACCAGGGCAAGGCGACCCCGGTCAGCCTCGGCCCGGCCGGTGAACTCGCCGGCTGGCCCGTTCTCCTCTTCGCGGTCACCCTCCTCGCGATCTTCATGCTCCAGGCCCGGGGCGTCCCCGGCGCCATCCTGCTCGGCATCGTCGGCGGTACCGTCGTCGCAGTCTTCCTCAACGCCCTCGACGTCATCGACCCGAAGCAATGGGCGGGTGGCGCACCGGAGTTGCACGGCAGCGCGGTCTCGATGCCGGACTTCTCGCTCTTCGGCCAGGTCGAGTTCGGCGGCTGGGGCGACGTCGGCGCGATGACGGTCGGCATGATCGTCTTCACCCTCGTGCTCGCCGGGTTCTTCGACGCGATGGCCACCATCATCGGTGTGGGCACGGAGGCCGGGCTCGCCGACGACAAGGGGCGGATGCCGGGCCTGTCCAAGGCGCTGTTCATCGACGGCGCGGGCGGCGCGATCGGCGGTGTGGCCGGCGGCTCGGGCCAGACGGTGTTCGTGGAATCGGCCACGGGAGTCGGCGAGGGCGCCCGTACCGGCCTCTCCTCCGTAGTCACCGGCCTGTTCTTCGCGGCCTGTCTGTTCTTCACCCCGCTCACGGCGATCGTGCCCGGCGAGGTCGCGGCGGCCGCGCTCGTCGTCATCGGCGCCATGATGATGACGAACGCCCGGCACGTCGACTGGTCCGACCGCGCGACCGCGATCCCGGTCTTCCTGACGGTCGTGATCATGCCGTTCACGTACTCCATCACCGCGGGTGTCGCCGCCGGAGTCGTCTCCTACGTCGCCATCAAGCTCGCCCAGGGCCGGGCGCGGGAGATCGGGGCGTTCATGTGGGGCCTGACGGCGGTCTTCGTCGTCTTCTTCGCCCTCAACCCGATCGAGAGCTGGATGGGCGTGCACTAGGCGGCGTCCCCGCCACGTACCCTCCGCACCACCCCTGTCGAAGCCGAAGGAGACCGAGAGATGCTGGACATCGCCGAAGAACTGCACCGGTGGGTCGAGCAGGGGCGTGACTTCGCCGTCGCCACCGTGGTCGCCGTCGGCGGCAGCGCGCCCCGCCTGCCGGGCGCCGCCCTCGCGGTGGACGCCGACGGCACGGCGATCGGCTCGGTCTCCGGCGGCTGTGTGGAGGGCGCCGTCTACGAGCTGTGCCAACAGGCGCTGGTCGACGGCGAGACGGTCCTCGAACGCTTCGGCTACAGCGACGACGACGCCTTCGCCGTCGGGCTGACCTGCGGGGGAGTCATCGACATCCTCGTCACACCGGTGCGGGCCGGCGATCCCGTCCGCCCGGTGGCCGCCGCCGCGCTCTCCGCCGCCGCGAGCGGGGAGGCGGCGGCCCTGGCCCGGATCGTCTCCGGTCCGGCGGAGTCGCGGGGCCGCGCCCTGCTGGTCCGCCCGGACGGCTCGTACGACGGCGGGTACGGCGCCCACCCCGAGCTGGACCGCACGGTCGCCGCCGAGGCCCGCGCCCTCCTCGACGCCGGCCGCACGGGCACCCTGGAGGTCGGCGAGCGGGGCGCGCGTTGCGGAGCGCCGCTCACGGTGCTCGTCGAGTCGTCCGTCCCACCGCCCCGGATGATCGTGTTCGGCGCGATCGACTTCGCGTCGGCGCTGGTCCGTGTCGGCAAGTTCCTCGGCTACCACGTGACCGTCTGCGACGCCCGCCCCGTCTTCGCGACCCGCGCCCGCTTCCCGGAGGCCGACGAGATCGTCGTCGAGTGGCCCCACAGGTATCTGGAGCGCACGTCCGTCGACGCCCGTACGGTCCTCTGCGTCCTCACCCACGACGCCAAGTTCGACGTCCCGCTCCTCCAGCTCGCCCTACGGCTCCCCGTCGCCTACGTCGGCGCGATGGGGTCCCGCCGCACGCATCTGGACCGCAACGAGCGCCTTCGCCAAGTCGGCGTCACCGAGCTGGAGTTGGCACGGCTCAGGTCCCCGATCGGGCTCGACCTCGGCGCGCGCACCCCGGAGGAGACCGCGTTGTCCATCGCCGCCGAGATCGTCGCCGACCGGCGGGGCGGCAGCGGGGTCTCCCTGACCGGAGCGCACACCCCGATTCACCACGACGGCCCGACCACCCTCTCGGAGCTTCCGGGCCTCCGCGTCTCCTGAACCCCGGCCCGCACCGACAGCTTGACCCCGGGCGCGGCAGGGCCGACCGTTGCGACAGGGCAACAGCACGACGGGGGCGGACAGTTGACCACGATGACCGGTGGGGAGCGCCCGCACGGGGGCGGGGCAGAGAGCCTGGACGGCGCGACGGAGTCGGAGTCGGCGTCGGCGTCGGAGGCGACGGCGACGCCGACGGCGGACGAGCAAGGACAGCGGAGTGCCGCCACCGCCACCGATACCGACACCGCCACCGACGACCGCACCACCTCGGGCGACAGCACCGACGGGAACGCCGACACCAGGACCGTCGAGGATGCCTATGGCGGTGCCGGAGCCCGGGACGGAGACTCGGGTGGCGACGCCGGTCCAGGGGAACCCGGAAGCGACGGTGCCGCCGAAGACCGGCGGCTGTCGACCGTCTCGACCGCGCTCCTGGGGCTCTTTCTCCTCGCCGACGTCGTCTTCGTCTGCGGAGCCCTCGTGACGCTCTGGCCGGCGGTGCTGGCGACGGTCGAGCCCGGGGCGGAGCCCACGGCCACCGCGCGCTGGTCGCCGTTCGGCCTGGGGGACTGGTCGCTGACCGCCGACACCGCCATGCTGCTGGCCGTGGTCGTCTGCAGCGCGCTCGGCAGCTTCGTCCACGCGGCCACGTCCTTCGCGACGTACGTCGGCAACCGGCGGCTCTACGCGAGCTGGCTGTGGTGGTACCTCCTGCGGGCCGGTATCGGCGTGGCCCTGGCGCTCCTGGTCTATCTCCTGCTGCGCGGCGGCCTGTTCGCCGGCAGCTCCGGCGCCGGGGCGACCAACCCGTACGGGTTCTCCGGCATCGCCGGGCTCTGCGGGCTCTTCTCCAAACAGGCCACCGACAAGCTCCGCGAGATCTGCGACACCCTCCTCAGCACCACGGGCGACGGCGACCGCGACCGCCGCGACGGCCTGTCCACGCCCCGCGACGGCGACCCGGGCCCGTCCTGACGACGGCCGACACCGGATCCCCGAGCCCGCCCCGCTTGTCAGGTCACCCCGGCTTGCGCGCCAGCACGTATGCCTGTGGGGTGCTCGCCACGGTGCCGGGCCCGTCGGCCTCCCGCACCAGCCGCGCCGACTCCGTCAACCCGGCGCTGCCCAGCAGCGCGGCGATGCGATCCGGATCGAAGCGGTAGACGTCGAGGTCGAGGGGGTGGCCGTAGGCGTGCGTCAGGTGGACGGACTCGTCGCCCACCTTGTACGCCATCGCGAGGAGTCCACCGGGGGCGAGTATCCGGTGGAACTCTCGGAACAGTTGCGGGAGTTCGGCGGGCGGGGTGTGCACCGTGGAGTACCAGGCGAGGGCTCCCGCCAGGCAGCCGTCCTCGAAGTCGAGCGCGGTCATCGTGCCCACGTCGAACCGGAGTCCCGGGTGAACCCAGCGGGCCACGGCGACCATCTGCGGCGAGAGGTCGACGCCGCAGATGTCGAGCCCCAGGGAGGCCAGGTGTCCGGTGATCCGTCCCGGCCCGCACCCCAGGTCCGCGACGCGTCCGCCCCCGGCCTGCGACACCAGTTCGGCGAACACGCCCAGCACGGCCCGCTCGAACGGGCTCCTCGCCAACTCGTCTCTCAGCAGCTTCTCGTAGTCGGTGGCGACCGTGTCGTAGGACTCCCGGGTGGTGGTGTGGCGGGGTGTGGTCATGGTTCGGACAGTAGACGGAGGGTCTGACAACGGTGTTCGGGCAGCGGTGCGCGAAGGGCCCGTCGGAGCGAGCGGACTCAGCCGGGCCGTCGGCCGTCGGCCGCGAGCAGTCCGTCGACGGCTCGCCCGAACATCCGTCGCGCCGTCCAGGCCAGCGGCCGGTCGAAGAGGGGCGGCAGCCATCGCACCCGCAGGTCCTCGCGCCAGACCGTGCGGGACGCGCCGTCACCGTACGGGTGGACCTCGATCTCGGCCCATCCGGTGACGCACGAACCGTGCTTGACGAGACGGCACTTGCCGGGAGAACCGGCTTCCGGTGGCTGCCAGAGCGTGACCTCCATCGGGTCGTCGAAGCCGAGCGGCCCGACACCGCTGCGGGCCACGAACAGCGTGCCCTCTCCGGTCGGTGGAGGCGTGCGCACGGTGACGCGGGTCAGCGGTACGACGTCCGCGTGCCGGGGCCAGTCGGTCAGGAGCTGCCAGGCGCGGCCCGCCGGGAGCGGGGAGAGACGTTCCAGGAGGAAGAGAACCACTGGGTGAGGGTAAGGGAGCAGGCGCGGACGAGGCGCGTGGCGAGGGCACGCGGAGGGCCGCGCGCCCGGCTGTCCATGGCCCGTCCGCCCGTCCGCCCGTCCGCCCGTCCGCCCGTCCGCCCGTCCGCTCGTCCGGCAGACCTGTCCCCGCGCCCCGTCCGACGCGCCCGTCGTCCAGGCCTGCCCGGCGGGGTGGCGCACCCGTCGCAGAGCCCCTACCGCCCCGCCACGCGGTACGGCACGATGAGCGCGACCGCACGCCCGCCCCTGGTCGGAAGGTGCTCTCGTGGACCCTGAACTGCACGGCAGACTCGACGAGTTGCAGCGGGATCCGTATCCGCTCTACGCGCGGGCCAGGGCGGCGGAGGGGCTGACGTACGTCCCCGAGCTGGACTCCTGGCTGGTGGCACGGGACGCCGACGTACGGGAGGTGCTGCGGCGCCCGGAGGACTTCTCCTCGGCGAACGCGCTGCGCCCCGACGTCATGCCCGCGCCCGCCGCGCTGGCCGTCCTCGGCGGCGGCTTCGGCGGTCGCCCCGTCGTCGTCACCGCCGACGGGGCCCTGCACCAGGAGCTGCGCGCCCCCATCGTGCGCGGACTGTCGCCCGCCAGAGTTGCCGCCGTCCTGCCGTACGCCGCCGAACGGGCCGCCGCCCTGGTCGACGACTTCGTCAAGAACGGCGAGGGCGGCCGCGTCGAGCTCATGTCCGCCTACGCGGGACGGCTGCCCGGGGAGGTCATCGGGCGTCTCGTCGGGTTCGACCCGGACGACGTACCGGCGCTGGTGCACGGCGGTCACCGGGCCGAGCAGTTGCTGTTCCGGCCCATGGCGGAGGCCGAACAGATCGCGGCAGCCGAGGACGTGGTCGCCACGGCCCACCGGCTCGACGGGTTCGTGCGGGCCCGGCGCGCCGACCCGCGCGAGGACCTCGGCACCGAACTCATCACCTCCGTCGCCGGACCGGGCACCGCCGAGCTGACGCTCGATCAGCGCCACCAGGTCGTCGCCCACCTGCAGAACCTGCTCATCGCCGGACACCTGACCACCACGGCCCTGATCGGGACCACCCTCCTGCACCTGCTGCGCGAACGCCGGCAATGGGAGCTGCTCTGCGCCGAACCGGAGCGCATCCCGGCCGCCATCGAGGAAGCAGCCCGCTATGACACCGCGTTGCAGGGCTTCCGCCGCGTCACCACCCGCCCGGTCACCCTCGCCGGCACCGAACTCCCCGCCGGGACACCGGTGTTCCTCGCGTTCGCAGGCGCCAACCGGGACGCCACCCGCCACCCGCGCGCCGACGCCTTCGACATCGCCCGCCCCGCCGGCAGCCGTCACCTCTCCTTCGGCTTCGGCACCCACACCTGCCCCGGCTCACAGCTCGCCCGCGAACAACTCCGCCTGACCTTGGAGCTGTTGTCCAGCCGCCTCCCGGAGCTGCGGCTGACGGAGGGCCGACGGATCACCATGCGGCCGACGTTGATCCACCGCTCCCCGGAACGCCTCGACCTCGTCTGGTGATCCGCACAGCGTGAGCGCCGGGCGGCGCGCGGAGACCGAGGACGGCTCACACGTCCAGCAGCTCCCGCGCCGTCACCGGCATCCCCGTCTCCAGCGACCGGTTCGCCGCCAGCCCCGTCACCAGCGACCGTGCCCCGTCCATCGCGTCGGCCGCCCGCCCCAGCGCGTCCGGCACCCGCTCCCCGAACAGGTCGGCCAGCATGCGGACATCGCCGCCGCCGTGCCCGCCCTCGCCCGTCTCGACCTTCACCTCACGCGGCTGCTCCCAGAAACGGCGTACGAGCAGCTGGGTCCTGCCGGGTTCCCCGCCCGCCTCGGCGCCGTGCAGGACCGGGCTCGCCCCGGTGATCCGCACATCGGGCCGGGTCCACGTGGACTCCTCCACCAGCAGTTCGACGCGCCCCTCGCTGCCGTTGAAGGCGATCCGGTAGCCCTCCCAGGGAGAGTAGGCCGTGAGGTGGTACGTCAGGGTCGCCCCGGACACGTACCGCACCAGGACCGCCATGTCGTCCTCGATGGACACGCCGGGACCGAAGACGTTCCGGTCGCGGTGGTAGCCGTCCTCCCCCTCGGCGTCCAGGTAGAGCGCGCCGAGGACAGGGGAGTCCGCCAGGCGCAACGCGAAGGGGTCGCCCTCGGCGGCGAGGGAGCCGTGGGCGCGGTCGTAGTCCCGGGCGAGGCCCCGGCGGCGGCCCGCCGCGTCGCCGTAGAAGAAGAGGCCGCCCTGGGCGTAGACGGTCTCGGGGCGGGTGCCTAGCCACCAGTTGACCAGGTCGAAGTGGTGGGTCGACTTGTGGACCAGCAGTCCGCCGGAGTTCGCCTTGTCGCGGTGCCAGCGGCGGAAGTAGTCCGCGCCGTGCCGCAGATCCAGCAGCCACTCGAAGTGCACCGAGCCGACCTCGCCGATCTCCCCGCGAGCGAGCAGCTCCCGTACGGCCGAATGCACCGGGTTGTAGCGGTAGTTGAAGGAGACGCGGACCTCGCGCCCGGTCCGCCGCCGCGCCTCCAGGATGCGGTGGGCGCGCTCGGCGTCGGTCGTCATCGGCTTCTCGGTGACGACGTCGCAGCCCGCCTCCAGGGCGCGGACGATGTAGTGGTCGTGGGTCCGGTCCACCGTGCACACCACGACCAGGTCGACCCGCTCGCGGCGCAGCATCTCGTCGAACTCGTCGGCCCCGTACGCCCGTACGGGCGCGCGGCCGGGGTGGTCGGCGGCTATCCAGGCGTTGTGGACGGCCATGCGGTGCGTGTTCAGGTCGCAGAGCCCGACCAGCTCCACCCGTTCCGCGAAGGGACCCGTCAGGGCCTCGGTGAACATCCGTGCCCGGGCACCGAGCCCCACCACGGCGGCACGGCGGCGTTGTGGGGAGGTGGTGCAGGGGTCTTGTCGTGACATCCGGACCTTCCCTAGGGTCACTACGGGGGTGGAAGCGCTTTCTAGCGAAAGAGGTGACCCACTCATGCCCCGAATCAGGACGAGGGAGTCCTGGAAACCCCGTGCGGCGGCCACCGCGCTGGCCCTCTGCGCGCTGCTCACCGGCTGCTCCGGAGCGGACGGGTCGGGCGGCGACGGCGGGAAGGTCGTCCTGCGCTACACCTGGTGGGGCAACCCCGACCGGGCCGCCAGAACCCAGGCGGCCGTCGAGCTCTTCGAGCAGAAGAACCCGGGGGTCGACGTACAGACCTCCTTCGCCGGCTACGAGGCGTACAAGCAGAAGCTCGCCACCCAGGCCGCCGGCGGCGACGCCCCGGACGTGATGCAGCTCGACTACCGGATGATCGACCAGTACGCCTCCGGTGGTGTGCTCCTCGACCTCGCCGAGCAGCAACAGGCCCTGGACACCACCGAGTTCGAGCCGGGCCTGCTGGCCACCGGCAAGGTGGACGGCAAGCAGTACGCCGTGCCGCAGGGCCGCGGCACCGAGACCATGGTCTACGACACCGAGAAGTGGAAGACCGCCGGTCTCGAACCGCCCCGCGTGGGCTGGACCTGGAGCGAGTGGGCCGACGCCATGCGGAAGGTGGCCGAGGAGACCGGAGAACCCGGCGGCACCGACCCCGGGCAGAGCGAGGACGCTTTCGAGATCTGGCTGCGCGGCCAGGGCAAGGCCCTCTACACCGAGGACAGGCGACTCGGCTTCGACGCCGAGGACCTGACCCGCTGGTGGACCTTCACCGACGGGCTCCGCAGGGAGGGCGCCGTCTCGCCCGCCGAGCAGACGACCCAGCTCGACGGCTCGGTCGAGAACACCCCGCTCGGCCGGGGCAAGGCCGCATCCGACGTCAACTGGGACGCCCCCGCGAGCGGTTACCTCGCGCTCGTCCCCAGCGGGATCTCCCTCGCGCCCATGCCGGCGGCCGAGGACGGCACCCCCGGTCAGTACTTCAAGCCCTCCATGTTCATGGGCGTGGCCGCCGACTCCGGTCACCCGGAGGAGTCCGCCCGGCTCGTCGACTTCCTGCTCAACGACGACGAGGCCGCGAAGATCCTCGGTGCCACCCGGGGCATCCCCGTCAACGAGTCGATCCGTGCGGACATCGCGGCCGACCTCAAGGACTTCGACAAGACCATCTACGGCTACCAGGCCACGGTCGAAGGAAAGCTCGATCCGCCGCCCCAGGCGCCCCCGTCGGGCGACAGCGCCCTGCAGACCACGTTCCAGCGCGACTACGACCAGGTGTCCTACGAGCGGATGTCCCCCCGCGAGGCCGCCGAGAACTACCTCACCGAGGCGAAGGCGGAGCTGAGGTCATGACCACCACGCAACTGCCGACGACCGCGCGGAAGAAGGGAGCCACCCGGCCGGGCCGGTCCGAGCGCCCCCGTCGGCGCGAGGGCGCGGCCTGGGTGTTCCTCTCCCCCTGGGTACTGGGGGCCTGCGTCCTGACCCTGCTCCCGATGGCCGTCTCGCTCTACCTCTCCTTCACCGACTACGACCTCTTCAACGCCCCGGACTGGGTGGGCCTGCGCAACTACACCCAGATGTTCACCGAGGACCCGCGCTACTGGCGCTCGGTCACGACGACCCTGATGTACGTGGTCATCGCCGTCCCGCTCCAACTGGCCCTCGCCCTCGTGGTCGCGCTGGCCCTGAAGAACATGAAACGCGGCCGGGGTTTCTACCGCTCCGCCTTCTACGCCCCCTCCCTGCTGGGCGCCTCCATGTCCATCGCCCTGGTCTGGCGGGCGATCTTCAACGACGGCGGCACCGTCGACAACCTCCTCGGCACCGGCGGCTGGGTCAACCGGCCCGGCTGGGCCCTGCTCGCGGTCGCCCTGCTCACGGTGTGGCAGTTCGGCGCCCCGATGGTCATCTTCCTCGCCGGACTCCAGCAGATCCCGGGGGAGTTGTACGAGGCGGCCGAGGTGGACGGCGCGAGCGCCTGGCGCCGCTTCCTGTCGATCACGGTCCCGATGCTGTCGCCCGTGATCTTCTTCAACCTGGTGCTCCAGACCATCCAGGCCTTCCAGGTCTTCACCCCGGCCTTCGCGGTCAGCGCGGGCAAGGGCGGCCCCGCCGACTCCACCCTCTTCTACACGCTCTACCTCTACGACCGGGGCTTCGTCGCCTCCCACATGGGCTACGCCTCCGCCATGGCCTGGGTGCTGCTGCTCGCCATCGGCGCGGTCACCGCCATCCTGTTCCGCACCTCCCGCTCCTGGGTCTTCTACGCCTCCGAGGGGGACCGATGACCACCACCACACCCTCAACGCCCGTAGTCCGCAAGCCCGTTGCCTGGCGGCGGGTCGCCCTGCACGCCGGCTGCCTGGCCGCGCTCCTCGTCATGCTGTACCCGCTGGCCTGGCTGCTGGCGACCTCCGTGAAGCCCGCGGACGAGGTCATCGCCAGTCTCGACCTGCTGCCGAGCCGGCTGGAGTGGTCCAACTACGAGACCGCGCTCGACGGTGTCAACGACGTGTCGGTGGGGCGGCTGCTCGGCAACTCCCTGCTGATCGCCGGCGGCGCGGTCGTCGGGAACGTCCTGTCCTGTTCCCTGGCCGCGTACGCCTTCGCGCGGCTGCGCTTCCGCTTCCGGGGACCGCTCTTCGCCTTCATGATCGCGACGATCATGCTGCCGCACCACGCCGTGCTGATCCCGCAGTACATCATCTTCAACCAGCTCGGCATGGTGAACACCTACTGGCCGCTGATCCTGCCGAAGTTCCTCGCCACGGAGGCCTTCTTCGTCTTCCTCATCGTGCAGTTCATGCGCGGACTGCCGAGGGAGCTGGAGGAGGCGGCGCGCATCGACGGCTGCGGACCGTTCCGGAGCTTCTTCTCGGTGATCCTTCCCCTGACCCGGCCTGCCCTGATCACCACCGCGATCTTCACCTTCATCTGGACCTGGAACGACTTCTTCACCCAGCTGATCTATCTCTTCTCGCCCGAGAAGTTCACCCTGACCCTGGCCCTGAGGTCCTTCGTGGACGCGTCGAGCACCTCGGCGTTCGGCCCGATGTTCGCCATGTCCGTCATCGCCCTCCTCCCGATCGTGCTGTTCTTCCTCGCCTTCCAGCGGTTCCTGGTGGAGGGCATGGCCAACTCCGGGATCAAGGGGTGAGCGCGCTGCGGACCGACCGGGAGCCGGGCGAGATCTTCGGCCCACGGATGACGCTGTTCGCCGACGTGCTGAGCGTCGGTGTCGCCGTGGCGGTGGTCAGCCTTCCGCTGGTCACCCTGCCCGCCGCGCTCTCCACGGCCTGCGCGGTCCTGCGGGGCGTACGGGAGAACCGTCCGGTCACGGCCGCCCGGTTCCTCGGGGCACTGCGCCGACGACTGCGCCCCGGCGACCTGGCCGCCGGACTCCTGGCCCTCGGCGGCCTGGCCCTCGCCCTGGTCGACCTGGCCCTCGCCGGTGCCGGACTCCCCGGCGGCCGGGCCTTCGCCCTCCTCGCCGCCGCCGTCGGCACCTGCGCCGCCGTGATCGGGCTGCGCGCCTGCGCCCGCCCCGAGTCGGTCGGGGACTGGCCGGCGGCTGTGCGCGGCGCGGCCCGGGACGCGGTGCGCGATCCGGGTGGCAGCGCCCTGGTCGTCCTCGCCGTGGCGACGGCAGCGACGAGCGCCTGGATGCTGCTGCCGCTCGTGTTCCTCGTACCGGGACTGCTGGCGCTGGCGCTCACGGCCGTCGACGTACGAGGAAAAGGGGTCGCCGCGCGGGAGGACGTGTGATGGGCTGACCCCCGCACGACGGGCTGACGCGCATGACGGGCCGGTGCCCCGGACGTCCTGCCAAGGGGGAGCACGACAGTGAACAGACGGCGGCGGAAGAAACTGTCGCACCGGCTGGTGTCGGCCGCGTCGATCGGCGACACCACCGCCGTCGCCGCGTTGCTGCGGGCCGGAGCCCCCGCCGAGACGACGGACGCCGAGGGGACGACGCCCCTGTACGCGGCCGCCGTCCACGGGGCCGCCGACACCGTGCGGCTGCTGCTCGCAGCCGGGGCCTCGCCCGACACCGAGAGCGGACACGGCGCGGAGGGCACCCCGCTGTGCGGCGCCGCGTGCTGGGGACACATCGAGGCGGTGCGCGAACTTCTCGCCCACGGCGCCGATCCCGACCTCCGCGAGGACCACGGCACGGGCCGCTCCCCGCTCGACTGGGCGGCCGCCGGCTTTCACACCGAGACGGCGGCCGTGCTGCTCACGGCGGGGGCCGTTCCTGACGCCGAGTAGGACTCAGAACGCGTACGGCCCGAACCGGCCCCAGGCCACCACGACCGCCAGGATCAGCAGCACCAGACTCGGTGCCGTCTCCTTGGTCTCGCCCCGGCGGAGGTGGAAGACGACCGCGCCGAGCATCGTGACGGCGAGGCCGGTCGCCGCGAGCGGGACGAAGACCGTGGCTATGTCGAGGACGGCCGGAAGGATCAGCCCGACGGCGCCCAGGCCCTCCAGCGCGCCGATGGTCTTGACCATGCCCGGGGAGAACGAGTCGACCCACGTCATGCCCGAGGCCGACAGCTTCTCCTTGGACTGGGCGGTCTTCATCAGGCCGGCGGCGAGGAAGGCGGCCGCGAGCAGGCTCGCGATGATCCAGAGGGTGACGTTCATGGCGGACTCTTCCCGTGCGAGTGCGAGAGATGGGTATGACTTGAATGTTCAAGAGAAGTTAGACGCTCAACGTAGGCTGATCGAGTTGAAGCGTCAAGTCGATCGGCGGATCGGCGCGGGCTTCGTCGTCGGACGCTGCACGTAGAGTGGGCGCCATGGAGACACCGCAGCAGTCGCCCTGGCTGACCGACGAGGAGATGGAGACCTGGCACGCGCTGGCGGGCGTGATGGTCAGACTGCCGAGCGCGCTGGACGCGGAACTGCAGCGGGACGCGGGCGTCAGCCACGTCGAGTACGTGGTGATGGCCATGCTGTCGCAGACCGAGGGGCGCACCCTGCGGATGAGCGACCTGGCCGGGCACGTCGGTTCGTCGCTGTCCCGCCTCTCCCACCTGGTGAAACGGCTGGAGCGCAGCGACTGGGTGCGCCGCGAGCCGGACCCCTCCGACGGGCGCTACACCCTGGCCGTCCTCACCGACGCCGGTCACACCAAGGTCGTCGAGAGCGCGCCGGGCCACGCCGACGCCGTACGCCGGTATGTGTTCGACGCGCTCACCAAGGCACAGCAGCGGCAGTTGCGGGACATCGGGCGGCGCATCTGGCAGAGCGTCGCGCCCGACGACCACTGCCTGCCGCCGAGCTGACGGCCCGCCACACTCTCAGGGCCCGCCCGGCGGGCCCGTGGTGCCCCGGACCTCCAGCGTCGGCGTGGTCAGGACGACCTCGGCGGGGCGTGCCGGGTCGGCGATGCGGTCCAGCAGGCACTGCGCCGCGGTGCGGCCCACGTCGTGGCTGGCGTTGTCCACGGTGGTGAGCCAGAGGTGGCGCAGCCGGGAGACGTAGGTGTTGTCGTAGCCGACGAGGGACAGGTCGCGCGGCACCCTCAACCCCAGCTCCTCGGCGGCGGAGAGCGCGCCCACGCAGGCCATGTCGTTGAACGCCACGACGGCGGTGGGGCGTTCGGGGCGGTTCAGCAGCCGGACCGTGGCGCGGTAGCCGCCCTCCTCCGTCAGGTCGCCCCGTTCCACGGTCGCCAGATCGCCCAGCCCGTGCTCGCGCATGACCGCCTCGAAGCTGCGGCGTCGCAGTGCCCCGACCACACCGTCCCCCGCGATGTGCGCGATGCGCCGGTGCCCGAGGCCGATGAGGTGTTCGGTGGCGAGACGGGCGCCGTGCTGGTCGTCGCCCGCGACGACGTCCACCTGCGGGAGCGTGGGCTCGCGGGCGCCCGCCACCACGGTCGGGATCAGCCCGGCCGCCGTGCGCAGCGCCTCGGAGGGCGGCAGGGTGCCGACCGCGATCAGCCCGTCGACCCGCAGCTCGGTGAAGGTGCGGGTGAGGTCCTCGCCGAGCCGCCGGTTGAGATGGCCGTCGGCCAGCAGCATGCGCAGACCGTTGTCGTGCAGCCGGGAGTTGAGCCCGTCGAGGAGCTCGACGAACCAGGGGTTGCGCATGTCGTTGAGGAGGACGCCGACCGTGCGGGTCCGGCGCTCGCTCAGGCTGCGCGCGGCGGCGTTCGGCCGGTAGCCCAGCTCGTCCACGGCGGCCAGCACCGCCTGCCGCTTCTCCTCGCGCACCTGCTCCGAGCCGCGCAGCACCAGCGAGACCAGCGACTTGGACACGCCGGCCCGCTCGGCGACATCGCGGATCGTCGGGCTCGCGGGTCCGGGTCTCATGGCCTGGACCGTTCCACAGCGGGGTGTCCGTGTCAAAGGGCTTGACAGTGCCGGAGCGTGCCCGCAGTGTGAGCGGCGTACGTATTTGGAACGGTCCAAAGAAAGGCAGTCATGGTGAGTGGGCTCGGTATCGCCGTCGTGGGGTTCGGCTGGATGGGACGGGTGCACACCCAGGCGTACGCCCGGCTGCCGCACCACTTCCCGCGGCTCGCCCTGCGGCCCGAACTGGTCACCGTCGTCGAGGACGTGCCCGGCCGCGCCGAGGAGGCGGCCCGGCAGTTCGGGTTCGCCACCACCGCCCGGGACTGGCGCGAGGTGGTCGCCGACCCGCGGATCCAGGCGGTCAGCATCACCGCGCCGAACTTCCTGCACCGGGAGATCGGCGTCGCCATGGCCGAGGCCGGCAAGCACATCTGGATCGAGAAGCCGGTCGGGCTCACCGCCGCCGACGCCCGCGCCGTCGCCGACGCCGTCGCGAAGGCCGGCGTCCAGGGCACCGTCGGCTTCAACTACCGCAACGCGCCCGCCGTGGAGGCCGCCCGCGAACTGATCGCCGCCGGTGAGATCGGCACGGTCACCCATGTCCGCATCCGCCTCTTCAGCGACTACGCCGCCCACCCCGAGGGGGCCCTGACCTGGCGGTACGAGCGGCAGCGCGGCGGCAGCGGGGTCCTCGGCGACCTCGCCTCGCACGGGGTGGACCTGGCCCGCTTCCTGCTCGGCGACATCGCCTCCCTCATCGCCGACACCGCGATCTTCGTCCCCGAGCGGGCCCGGCCCGCCGGCGCCACCGCCGGCCACACCCGCGCCTCCGGCGGCGCA
This sequence comes from Streptomyces sp. MB09-02B, assembly GCF_033794485.1. Lineage (NCBI taxonomy): Bacteria > Bacillati > Actinomycetota > Actinomycetes > Kitasatosporales > Streptomycetaceae > Streptomyces > Streptomyces sp. MB09-02B. The sequence goes on along the minus strand of NZ_JARGEE010000173.1, from coordinate 3,217 downwards.
CTGGGCCCCGTGGAGAACGAGGACTACGTCAACTGCCTGCTCCGCTTCGCCTCCGGCGCCCGGGGGGTCCTGGAGGCCTGCCGGGTCTCCGTCGGCGAGCAGAACAACTACGGCTTCGAGATCCACGGCACCGAGGGCGCCCTCTTCTGGGACTTCCGCCGCATGGGCGAACTGGGCGTCAGCAAGGGCGACGCCTACCAGGACCAGTCCGTCCACACCCTCTACGTCGGCCCCGGCCACGGCACCTACGCGGCCTTCCAGCCGGGTTCCGCCAACGCCATGGGCTACGACGACCTCAAGGTGATCGAGGCGTACAACTTCCTCAGCTCCATCGCCGACGGCACCCCGCACGGCACCACCCTCGCCGACGCCGTGCACAGCGCCACCGCGCTGGACGCGATGAGCCGGTCGGCCGAGTCGGGGGCATGGGTGGACCTCTGACACCCCGGTGGCCGACCGGTCCCGAACTCCCTTCCCCTGAAGGTCAGTTGCGGACGAGCAACTGGAAGTCGAAGGAGTAGCGGGAGGCCCGGTAGATGTGGGTGCCGTACTCGACCGCGCGCCCGGTGTCGTCGTACGCCGTGCGTTGCATGGTGAGCAGTGCGGCGCCCTCCGGCTCGCCCAGGCGGTCGGCCTCCTCGGCCGAGGCGATGCGGGCGCCGACGCTCTGGTGGGCGCTGTGCAGGGTGATGCCGGCGTTGCGCATCATCCGGTACAGACCCGTCGACTCCAGGCGCTCGGTGTCCAGGTCCAGCAGCCCGGCGGGGACGAAGTTGGAGAGGAACGCCACCGGCTGCCCGTGGGTCAGGCGCAGCCGCTCGAAGAGGTGCACGTCGGCGCCCTCGGCGATACCCAGGGCGGCCGCGACCTCGGCGGAGGCCGGCCGGATCTCGCTCAGCGACACCTTGGTCGTGGGCTGCTGACCGGCCGCCTCCAGGTCGTCGTACAGGCTGCTCAGTTCCAGCGGCCGTTTGACCTGGCTGTGCACCACCTGGGTGCCGACGCCCCGGCGGCGTACGAGCAGGCCCTTGTCGACGAGCGACTGGATGGCCTGCCGTACGGTCGGCCGGGACAGGCCGAGACGGCCGGCGAGCTCGATCTCGTTGCCCAGGAGGCTGCCCGGGCCGAGCGCACCGTGCTCGATCGCCGACTCCAGCTGCCGGGCCAGCTGGTAGTACAGCGGTACCGGGCTGCTCCGGTCGACACCGAGGTCGAGACTCCCTGTACTCCCCGTAGTCGCGCTGGTCACGCCCATGAGGGTATCCGTCCGTCCGGATGACAGGAACCCCTGTCATCGCATTGTCCTTACAAGCGTGGGCCCTTGCGGTGGCCGGCCGTCAGAGGTGGCGGCGCTGATCGGCCACCTCGCGGTCGTACGCCGTTCGTGCCTCGACGGCCGCCGGTCGCGAGGCGGTCTCCGCGACCGGGACGTCCCACCAGGCCTCCGCCGGGGGAGCGGTGGGCGTCGGGTCGGTCTCGACGTACACACAGGTGGGCCGGTCCGAGGCGCGGGCCGCCGCCAGTGCGTCGCGCAGCTCCCTCACGGTCTTGGCGCGGATGACGTCCATGCCGAGGCTGGCCGCGTTGGCGGCGAGGTCCACCGGGAGCGGGTCGCCGGAGAAGGTGCCGTCGGCGGCGCGGTAGCGGTAGGCGGTGCCGAAGCGCTCGCCGCCGACCGACTCGGACAGGCCGCCGATGGAGGCGTAGCCGTGGTTCTGGATGAGGACCAGGTTGACCGGCAGGCCCTCCTGGACGGCCGTGACGATCTCCGTCGGCATCATCAGGTACGTGCCGTCCCCGACCAGCGACCAGACGGCCGTGCCGGGCGCCGCCTGCTGGACGCCGATCCCGGCGGGGATCTCGTAGCCCATGCAGGAGTAGCCGTACTCCAGGTGGTACTGGCGGGGGCTGCGGGCCCGCCACAGCTTGTGCAGGTCGCCGGGGAGCGAACCGGCCGCGTTGATGACCACGTCCTCGTCCCCGACGACCGCGTCCAGGGCGCCGAGCACCTGGGTCTGGGTGGGCACGGCGTGCTCGTCGGCCGCGCCGTAGGCGGCCTCGACGACCTGCTCCCAGCGCTCCTTGCCGGCCCGGTACTCGGCCTCGTACGCCTCGTCCACCCGGTGGCCCTCCAACGCCCCGGCCAGCGCCGTGAGTCCGGCCCGCGCGTCGCAGACCAGGGTCCGGGCGGCGAGCTTGTGGGCGTCGAACGCGGCGATGTTGAGGTTGACGAAACGGACGTCAGGGTGCTGGAAGAGGGTGTGGGAGGCGGTGGTGAAGTCGGTGTACCGGGTACCGACACCGATGATCAGGTCGGCGGTGCGGGCGATGTCGTCGCAGACCGCCGTGCCGGTGTGGCCGATGCCGCCGAGGTCGGCCGGGTGGTCGTGACGCAGGGAGCCCTTGCCCGCCTGGGTGGACGCGACCGGGATTCCCGTGGCGTCGGCCAGGGCCTTCAGCGCCTTCTCGGCCTCGCTGTGGTGGACGCCGCCGCCCGCGACGATCAGCGGCCGCCGCGCGGCGCGGATCGCCCGCACCGCCTCCGCCAGCTCGACCGGGTCGGGCACGGGACGCCGTACGCGCCACACCCGCTCGGCGAAGAACTCCTCCGGCCAGTCGTACGCCTCCGCCTGGACGTCCTGCGGCAGGGCGAGGGTGACGGCGCCGGTGTCGACCGGGTCGGCGAGGACGCGCATGGCGTTCAGGGCGGCCGGGATCAGCGCCTCGGGGCGGGTGATCCGGTCGAAGGAGCGGGAGACCGGGCGCAGGGTGTCGTTGACCGAGACATCGGCCTCGGTGGGGTGCTCCAGCTGCTGGAGCAGCGGGTCGGCGGTGCGGGTCGCGAAGTACTCGCCGGGGAGGAGGAGTACGGGCAGGCGGTTGATGGTGGCCAGGGCGGCGCCGGTGACCAGGTTGGTGGCGCCGGGGCCGATGGAGGTGGTGACCGCCTGCGCGGAGAGCCGGTTCAGCTGGCGGGCGTACCCGACGGCGGCGTGCACCATGGACTGCTCGTTGCGACCCTGGTGGAACGGCATCGCCTCCTCGCCGGCTTCGAGGAGCGCCTGGCCCAGCCCCGCGACGTTGCCGTGGCCGAAGATGCCCCAGGTTCCGGCGACCAGCCGGTGGCGCACACCGTCGCGCTCGGTGTACTGCGCGGACAGGAACCGCACCAGCGCCTGGGCCACGGTCAGACGGCGGGTGGGGGACTGGGGCATCG
>NZ_JARGEE010000172.1:0-18309 GCF_033794485.1 Streptomyces sp. MB09-02B | reverse complement strand
GGGGAGAAGTGGGGGGAAAAGGGGCGGCGAGGTCCAGCGACCGGCTGTGAAAGGTTCGCGTCGCGGCGTGGTCGGAAGCAAACGGTTTTCCGGGGCCGGGCAAAGTTTCGGCCTGGACCATCCGTGGGAGGCCCGACGCGCGAGACGGCGGGCGCCCGTGTCCGGTGAGCGGTGCGACGATGGACCGCATGCGAATAGGCGGTACGAGGCGGGGACGAACCGGCACGGTGAGCGTAGCGGGCGTGGGCGACGCGGGCGGAGAGTACGGCGCGTGTGAGAGTGGCGCGGGCAGTGCGGACCACGCGCGTGCGAGGAGCGGCGCGGCTCGTGTCGGGCTCGCCGTGGTGGTCTGCGGCGCGCTGGTGATGTCCGCCGCGGCGTGCGGCGGTTCGGGTGACACCGACGGCGGCGCCAGGGCCGACACGAATGCCACGGGGCCCGGGGGCAGGACGGATCGCGCGGCGGCGGGGAACGCCGACCCGACGCGTGTCCCGGGCGTCGGCGACCGTCTGCAGAAGCAGATCCCCGCGCAGTCCCGCCAGGTCGTGGCCGTCTACGGGGAAGGCAGGAACGACGCCGACGCCACGGTCGTGCTGTACACGAAGAGTGGATCCGCCTGGAAGAAGACCCGCAGTTGGGAGGGCCACAACGGCAAGAAGGGGTGGACCACCGACCATCGGGAGGGCGACAGGCGCAGCCCGGTCGGCGTGTTCACGCTGAGCGACGCGGGAGGGGTCCTGGCCGACCCGGGATCCAAGCTGCCGTACAGCAGGTCGGCGTCGTTCCAGGCGCCGCACTACTGGGCCAAGTCGCACTGGCACGACTTCGACTACGTCATCGCGATCGACTACAACCGGGTCAAGGGCACCTCACCGATCGACCCGACGCGCCCCGAGGGTCAGTCGAAGGGCGGCAGTATCTGGCTGCACATGGACCACGGCAGCGGCACGTCCGCCTGCGTCAGCCTGTCCAAGTCGGGCATGGAGTACCTGCTGCGCACCCTCGACCCGGCTCGACACCCGGTGATCGTCATGGGGGACAAGGCGGAGCTGAAGGCCTGATCGAGCGGCAGGCCTGAGGCGCCCGGTGCGCCGGTGCGCCCGTGCCTGGTTGTGGCCGGAGATGCCATTGCGGCGGGCGTCGACTCCCCGTAGAACTCCGGCCATGAGAAGCCGGATTATCATGTCCATGCTCACCGGAGTCACCCTCCTGGCGGGCACCCTCCTCGGGGCCGCCCCCGCCCAGAACGCTGGATCGCCCGCCGTCCCCGCCGAGTTCGGAACCGACTGGCACGATCCGATCACCGCCGCTCCGCCCGTCTCCCGACCCGAGAACACGAGGTCGTGCGAAGTGACGGTCGCGGAGGCGCAGTTCAAGGACCTCACGCCGTACCGGGAGGCCTACGCGCCGCCGGGGGAGTGCGGGAGGAGATGGAGCAAGGTCGTCCTGCGGCTCGACGGCAAGGTGAAGGGGCGCCAGTTCGACCGCCTCGGCCATCTGAGCATCGGTGGCGTCGAGGTGTTCCGGACGTCCACCCCGCAGCCGTCGCCCGACGGCATCGAGTGGTCCGTGGAGAAGGACGTCACGCGCTACAGCGACACCCTGCGCACCGAGCAGCCGGTCGAGATGCTCATCGGCAACGTCGTCGACGACACGTACACCGGCATCCTCGACGTCAAGGTCACGCTCACCTTCTACGTGGGCAGGCCAGACGCGAAAACGGCGAGGACCGTCCCCGAGCGCGTCCTCACCCTCCAGGACGGCACAGGCCTCACCACACCGCGCAACAGTGAACGGGTCATCGCCGAGGTGTACGCGACCGGGTCCGGCGGGGGTTGTGAGGAGTACTGGTACCTGACGGTGCCCGACGAGGCGCCCTACTCCTGCAAGGCCGACGACGGGCCCTACCGGGAGGTGCGGATCGCGGTGGACGGACAACTGGCCGGGATCGCCGCGCCGTTCCCGAACGTCTGGACCGGCGGCTGGTCCAACCCCTTCCTCTGGCAGGGGTTGGGAAGAACGTTCCGTCAGGTCAAAGGCTTGCAGTACGCGCAGTCGGGCACATGGGCGCACCGGGTGCCCGCCGAAGTGATACGTGCAGGGCCGAAGCCGATCAGCTGAATGGCGCTTCCGCCGCATGCTGGAGGAAGCCCGCGTCGGCTACGTCCTGGCCGTGCCGAAATCCCAGCATGTCCACGCCCTGGGCCGCATCGACTTCGCGATCGCCCAGGCACCCGACGACGCCTGGGGGCGCCATTCCTGCGGCAACGGCGCGAAAGGACCGCGTGTCTACGACTGGGCCGCGGCCCGACTGCCCGCCATCGACGACTTCGACGGCGATCAGCCCACCCACCAGCGGTGGGTCGTGGCCCGCCGCAGCCTGGCACGCCCGGACGAGCTCGCCTACTATCTCGCCTACGCGCCAGGCGGCACCGCCGTTGCCGAACTTGTGCGCTCGCCGGGACCCGATGGGCGATCGAAGAAGCCTTCCAGGCCGCGAAGAACGAGTGCGGCCTCGACCAGTACGAAGTCCGCCGGTATCCGGGCTGGTACCGGAGCACATCACCCTGGCCATGCTCGCTCACGCTTTCCTCGCCGCCATGGCATCAGCGGCGGCCGAAAAGGGGGCGGCAGAAACGGTTTTGGCGCTCTCGCACCGCTCACCGTGGCAGAAATCCGGAGGCTTCTGGCAGTTGGCCGCCCCTCGCCGACCTTCCACTGGTGCACCGGCCACGCGATGAGTTGGTCTCACTGGCGCAGACGGCGTCAGGCCATCGCCAGACGCTGCCACTACAGTCGCCGTGCGCGAGGTCACGAACTCCCGCCATCTGATGGCGCATCAGCCGAGTACACTCAGAAACCTGGTCCTGACCAGCGGTGATGGCGAAGTGCAACTGGAGTACTAGGTGCTACGTGGTGACCGGGTCGGTGACGGCGGTGGCATTGGTGAAGTACTGGTTGGCGTTCTTCTCGCCGGACAGGACGGTGCCTCAGGAGGTGATGCCGCCGCAGTTGTTGAGCGCGCCGAGCACGGTACGGCCGCCGGTCGGCCGTGGTCTTCAGCAGGTCGCTGCCGGTAGCGGGGTCGGTGAGGCGGAAGGGGGTGTTGGCGGTGATCCGGCGGTTGAGGGCGTCGCCGACGAGTCAGATCGGCCGGCGTCTGGTTGCTGCGGAGGCGCGGATCGCTGAGGGGCCGGGCCAGAACTGGTGGTCGAGTGCGTCCTCCAGACGTGTCAGGGTGCCGATGTCCGGCTGGACGTCGCCGTTGAAGACGCGGGTGATGGTGGCAACAGGACAGCGGTGCTGTCGCCTGCAGCGGCACGGCCAGAACGGCCCGCCGTACGCGGGGGAGCCCTGCTGCTCTCCAAGGTCGTCAGTCGAGGGGGCCTTGGCGTGCCGAGTGTGTCGCTGAGGTGAAGAGCCGAGCTGGACTGGCAGACCGTCGGGCGGATTGCCTCGGGACAGGGACGGCGGCGCATCGTACTTAGATTTCGAGTGAGGAATATTTCGTGGTGCTATTCTGAGGTCTGGTACGAGGCTTCGAGGAGGTGTGAAGGATGGCCGATGGGCAGGCGAACCCTGGGATGCTCATGCTGCTGCGTGAGTCCCGCGGGATGACACAGGCGGAGGTCTCCACCGCCATGACGAAGGCCTCGGGGCCGGAACCGACGGTGGTCTCACAGGGATACGTGAGTCGTGCCGAGTCGGGCCGCCTGACGGTCACGGACGACCGCCTGGAGTGGTACGCGGCCGCTGTGGGCTACCCGTCCGGCCTGCTGTGCCTTGACCCGCAGGTGGGTGGGGTCGGTGTGGGGCTGGTCCACCACCGCAAGAAGGCCGCGCTCGCAGTCTCCGCACTGCGGCGGGTGCATGCGCAACTGGCTCTGACGCGTGTGCAGGTCCAGGAGATCGCCGCGGCTGCCGAGAAGCCGCTCGACGAGCACCGGTTCTTCCGTGTGAAGCTCTCTGCCCTCACGACCGCGAAGGACGCGGCCCGACAGGTGCGCAAAGCCTGGGCGCTTCCGGCCGGCCCGATCCCCGACATGATCTCGGTTGTGGAGTCGGCCGGAGCGGTGGTGGCCGTCCGTGACCTCGGCGGCGACCTGCTGGATGCTGTCAGCCAGTGGGACGGCGTCGGCGCCCCGCTGCTCCTCGTCAACGACCTGGCGCCGGGGGATCGTTGCCGGTTCAGCGTTGCTCACGAACTGGGGCACCTCGTCATGCATGCGGAACCCGGTACCGGTTCCCAGCAGGAAAAGCAGGCCGACGCCTTCGCGGCGGAGCTGCTGATGCCCGCCGCGGACATGCGGGGCGCCTTCGCGGGCCGGGTGGACCTGCCGAAGCTGATGGAGTTGAAGCGGATCTGGCGGGTGTCGATGAGCGCACTGCTGCGCCGGGCGCTCGATCTGGGCGCGCTGACCGAATGGCAGCACCGCACGGTCATGATCGAGATGTCCGCGCTCGGCTATCGCATGGCCGAGCCCGTAGAGATTCCCCGTGAACAGCCCCGGGCCGTGCGCGCACTCGTGCGCACCCTGCTCGACGAGCGCGGCCTCACCCTCGAATCGGCAGCGGCCTGCGCGCATCTGCTGCCCGAGGACTTCCAGCACCTGTATGTCGAAGGGCCCCGCACCACGCCTCTGTCATCGTACTGAAGGAGCCGTCCATGACCGAGCCTTCCGCTGTCCCGCCTCAGCACATCCCTTCCACTGCGCATCTCACGCCCTTCGGCTTGGCGGCCCTGCGCGGCCGGATGCTGATCCAGACCCGCCCCGAACGGGTCGGCCAGGTCCAGGAGCACCTCGCTTCCGCCTCCAGCGGGCTGATCCTGAGCGGGGGCAATGCCACGGCGAAGGCCCTGCAGCTGCGGGACGAGGGATACAGCGGGGTACTGCTCGCAGATCCGGCCCTCTACGAGAGGACCGCCGCGACCGAAGACGCTCCCTTCCCGCAGACAGAGCCGGACGGCTTCTTCCTCAACGACCCCCTGGAACGGTCCCTGGAGCAGCAGCGCGCCGTAGGCATCACGGCGCCACTTACGCCGACCGGCTACATCCAGTCCGAGGACTCGGATGCGCTAAGGGCCGCGGTCACCCGCATGACCGAACTCGACGATCCAGGCGTGACCTTCGTGGTGCCGATCGACGTGACCTGGCTGAGGAACGAGGAGTCCCTGCACCAGTTGATCGCCTATCTACAGCTGGTCAATGGGCCGAAGGCGATCATCCTGGGCGGGCAGATGGACCCGCTGGCCCGGTACGCGAAGTCGGTACACCACCTTCGGCAGCTGATCTCACAGGTACCGGACACCGCACTGCTGCGCACCGATCTCGCCGCCTTCGGAGCCCTGGCAGCCGGCGCAGCCTTCACCGCATTTGGTGCCACCAGCTCACTGCGGCACACCATCGTCCCCGGTGAGCAGGCCCAGACCGGGAAGAAGTCCGGCGGCCCCGGCTCGCCGCACGTCCTGCACCCCGAGCTCATGGACTTCTACCTTGGCGAGACGCTGGCGAAGAAGTACGCCGCAGCCGCCGCGCCGATCTGCGAGTGCTACGCCTGCGGACACAAGGCGCTCGACACGTTCACCAGCAACCAGTCCCCGCTCCCGGCAGAAGCCGCGGCGCACAACATCGCTGTACTCATGGGGTGGCTCCGCGACCTCTGCGCGACTCCGTCGGGCATCGCGCGGCAGCGCTGGTGGTACGACCGCTGCCGCACGGCCGTCGACCGGTACCCGCTGCTCAACGCCGTCCTCGAACAGCCCAAGGCGTTCCGGGTACCCGAGCAGCTCAGGTGCTGGGCTCTTGCCGACCCTGGCCCTGTCCCGGCCGAGCCCTCGCCCGCTCAGCGCACCCGCTGATACAGCTCCTCGACGAACGCCCAGGCCGCTGCGGTGTGCCGCTGCGGCCGGTAGGTCCGGGACTCCAGCACCATCTCCACCCCGTCGCCCGACTGGACGAAGACGCCGATACCGTAGAAGTCCGCCTCCGCCAGCGATTCCTCCAGGCGGACCGGGCGCCGGTCCAGCAGCATGGCCCTTCGGCAGAACGGGGCGAACCGGCCGGCCCGCTCCAGCCCTTGCCGCCAGCCGGTCGCCCGCACGAGGGCCAGGTCGATCTGCAGTGGTCGCACCGCCCACCGCGTCACCACCTCGCGGCTACGGTCCGCAGCCCCGGCCGGCAAGGCACGTAGTGCACGACGTTCCCGCTGATCGAGTGAGGCCAGTGGCACGGGCAGACCCACCGGAAGGGTCAGAAGGGTTTCCAGCGGGGGCAGCTTGTCCAGGCGCGCCGCGGAAACCTCACGACGGCGTACGTCCTCGGCAGAGTCCATGCGGTAGAAGAAGAGCGCCTCCGTCCCCAACGCCGGGGCCACCACAGACTGCCCGTCCCGCCCCAGCAGTGCCGCAGAAGCAGTCTGCACCGAACCGCCGATCACGGAACTCGCCAAGGTCATCATGGTCTCCACCCTGTCTCATCGGGCACCGTCCGAAAACAGCACCTCCGCCATTCATCCAACCCGGTCGGCTCCGGCTGCCTCTGCCAAACGGCCCAAGAGGTCCGCCAGACACCGCCACAGTTCGGCATCATCGCTGCGCCGATACCACTGACGCCGCTCGCCGGGCTCCCGTGGAACACGCACAGCCAGCCCCGCGTCCACCAGAGCCTGAACCGGCGCCTGGTACACGCTGGGCGCAACACTTCGCGAGACCGCGAGATCCCCCAGACAGACCCCTCGGGAATCCGACACCGCCAGCGCCAGCAGCACCTCCGCCCGATAACGATTACCGAAGAGCTTCGCCGAGACCTCACGCAACCGTTCGGACGCGCTTAGCAACATGATTCATGATTCGCGAATCAGAAAACAAATGTCAACCAACCCGAGCATTCTGTGCACTTGGGGAAGGGCCGGGATCACATCCACTGGTGAAGTCCGCCCCAACCCGGGCGGATCGCTCAGGGAGAGAGGTCGAGCACCCGGACGCCGGCCCCGTCCCAGGCCTTGGGCTGGACGGTGGCGACGCGTGCCCCATCCAGGCGCTCGGGGCCGGGCATGGCCACATGGTGGGTGTGGCACCAGCCCAGAGAGCGCTCACGGCCCGAGGCGGCCAGGACGGCGGCGAGATCGAGCGGATGGAAAACCACCTGGTCGAGCATGCCGAGGTGGCCGGCGAGTCCGGTGCGTACCCGGTCCGCTTCGGCGAGCGCGGCCAGAGCTACGTGGACGCGCCAGGCCCCGGTCTCGGCGGCCTGGTACAGAAGGCGGGAGGCCAGGACGTTGCCCGACCCCAGGGCGAGCAGCGCGCTGTCGTCGAGGACTACATCGACAGGAGCGACAGGGTTCACGCGGCGCTGCCGAGCCGGCGCGTGAGCTCATCGTCCGCTGCGCGGTCCTGCTCGGGATCCGGGGCATAGCCGGAGAGCGCGTGCAGGACTTCGAGGGTCTTCGCGACCTGCTCGTCCCGCTCGCTCTGCGTGAGGGTGTGCGTGGCGAATTCGCCGACGAGCCCCGCGATCGTGGTGTCCTTCTCGGCGGCCAGGATCGCCAGCCGGTCCCGGACGCTGCTCTCGACCTTGATCGTTGTGTGTGCCATGCCTGACAGAATACATCGGGTATACCCGCCCGGGGAGGCGATTCCGTTTCGTGCACTCGGGAGGGAAGTTCACTGATCGGCGCATCCACGGCGAACTCGCCGCCCTCGGCATCAAGGTCGCACCCTCCACGGTGTGGGAGATCCTGAAGCGGCACGGGATCGCGCCGATGCCCGAACGCGACCGTCAGACCAGGGCCGCGTTCCTGCGCGGCCAGGCCCATGCGATCCTGGCCTGCGACTTCTTCACCGCCACCACCTTGAACGGCGCGACGCTGTATGTCTTCGCGGTCATCGAGCATGCCAACCGGCGTATCCGCATTCTCGGCGCGACCGCCCATCCCACCGCGGACTGGGTCACCCAGGTCACGAGGGACTTGGTCATGGACCTCCAGGACGCCGGCGCCACCGTCAAGCACCTGATCAGGGACCGCGACAGCAAGTGCACCCGGGCGTTCGACGCCGTCTTCGAGGCCGAGGGTATCGAGATCGTCACCACCGGCATCCGCATTCCCCGCATGAACTCCAATGGAAGGCTGGGTGCAGACCTGTCGGCACGAACTCCTGGAACGCACCCTGATCTGGAACCTGCCCCACCTACCCCATACGCTCACCGAGCTCGAGTCGTTCTACAACCAGCATCGGCCGCACCGCACCGCACCGCACCCCGTGCAGCGCGGCACCCCTGTGGCCAGTTCCCGAACCGATCCCCGAACCCGGCCGACTCCACCGGCCGGACATCCATCGACGCGATCGCCTCGGCGGCATCCTCCACGAGTACGCACATGCCGCCTGATCAGCGCGGACGTAATAATCGGCACCCGCAGGTCTCGCTCTACGAGGTCCAGCACATCCTTGGGCGCCAGAGCTTTCAGACCACCCAGCGCTACGCGCACCTTCAACCGGACGCGCACGAGGCCGTTCTTGGTGCCTGGGAGCGCCTGGACGTTCCGCTCACCATCGCCTCATGGATGATCCTCCGCCCTGTCCCCTCATGGACAGGGCGGAGGCGCTCGCCTGGTCAGGGGCACTGTGCGACCTCCTCTTGGGGCGGCATCCAGCTCCCCTTGCTGTCGAACGGCCAGGGGTGGCTGTAGAGATCGCCCTGAAGGAGTTCGCGCAGAGCCTCACGGCTGGCTGGAGGATCCGGCGGAGTGGCCAGCGGCGCTGACAGTGGATCAATCCGGTCTGCGTATGCCTCAGCCCATTGAAACCACTCCAGCTCCTCCGCCGCAGCGGACGCGCCGTCGGCTCTCGTTCGGGCTGCGCGGCAGAAGGCGCGGATCTCGTTGGCCTGATGCAGCGCCTCCACCTGCTCGACCAGGACCTTCGCTCGATGTCGCTCGACTTGCCGCTCCCGTGCCTGTGCAACGGCCGCGTACCAGCGGCGTCGCTGCTCGGCCTTGCGGAGTTCCTCTTCCCGCTGTCGGCGTTCGGCCGCCGCGGCCCGCTGTTCGAGATCGCGCAGAAGGTGCCCCAGGCGGGACTCCAGTGTCCACCGTGAGCTGTCCCTGTAGGTGTACGAATGCTGGTACCAGCTTTTGGCAGGCGCGCCGAGTTCGAGGCGTCCGTTGAACTCGTGGTCGTACTTGGGGATACGAGTCCAGGGATTGCGTTGCTGTTGGCGGATCTCCTGCGCGGTCGGCTCGTGCGGCACCTTGGTCTTCTGCTCTGTGATCGCGAGCGGGAGCGCGTGTCCGCAGATGACGATGACCATCTGGTGTACGGCCTGGCCTCGATGGAGATCGGTCCGGGTCTCCACCTGGTAGCCGCGTCTTTCCGCCTCGGTCAGGAGCGCGTGCATGATCCGCAGGGCACGGTCGGCCTGTTCCCGTGACACATGCAGAGGGATAACCTCTGGCGTCCCGCGGGTGTCGACTACGGCCTTGGACCTGCCGAGGGCCTTGCGTGTGGCCCGGACGAGCTGATGAGGACGGCCCAGCACGTCGGGGACGTCGATGGTCGGTACGGGCGGCGGTTGCGCAGCATTCTCGGCTTCCACGTCGACCAACGTGAAGACGCAGTCACCACGCTGCCGCCCGGTCCAGCGCAGCTTGAGCTCTCCCGGCACGTGACCGTGATGGAGCGCGCCGTAGTAGGCCACCCGCCACCGCCCCCGCGTCCGTGGGCCCGGATCAGGGACGGTGAGCTTCCCGGCAGTGGCGGACTGGAGTCGAGCGATCAGCTCGGCTCCGTCGGCAGGAGCGTGCTCGGCCTGTTCGGCATCACCGGCCAAGCGCTCTTTCTCGGCTTGGTCCTCCTTGGGGTGCTTGCCGTGCTTGAGGAAGTAGCGGCCGTCAGAAGTCACCACTGCGACGTGCCCGCTACCGCGCCAGCTCCGCTTGATCAGCCCACGCCGCTCAAGGGCCCAAGCCGCGTTCGAACTCTTGGGAGCAATGGGCACGAGCGTGCCCGGATGTGTGTTCCCGGGCAGCGGACCAACCCCGGGCCGCTGTATCGGATGCCCTTCGGGGCGCTGTTCGCGTCCCCCGCCACCGTGCCGCTGGTCGGAGCAGTCGAAGGCTGCCTGACGGCGTACCTGGAGGGGCTGTGCGACGAGTGCGGACTCACCGCGGCCGGCACTCGCTTCGGTGCCAGCCAGTTCGCTCAGGCGGCGTTCGCGCGGGCGGCTTCCGAAGTGGACGCTACGGCACTCCCACTCGACCGCGACATCGCGGAGCTGTACACGTGCGCCGCCCGGTCCGAGACGAGCCCGTTGGAACTGAGACTACGGACCCGACGCGACCAGGTCTGCGGCACGGAGCGCGCAGTGCGGGTGATCGACCAGCTCTTCAGCCACGCGGTTTCCGCTCTGCAGAGCGGAAACCGCGTGGAGCGCGTCTGGCGTGACGTGCACGCTGGCAGCACCCATTTCCCCAATGACGTCGAGCACGTCCTCGCGCTGTACGGCGGGGGTGTTCTGGGGCTGCCCGTCGAGGACGTCCTGATGTGACCCGACCGACGTCATGGCGCCCGGTCCCGATCAGTGGGATGCCCGGACGTCGCGTCGGAACGGCGGGCCTAACGTCGGTCGCGATCACCGTGGACGTCGGCGTGCCCGCTCACGACGGCCCAGCCGCCCACGGACTTCGCACCGATCGGAGGTTTCCTGGATGACGCATGAGGTGGTTCGCCGGGTAGAGGAGGCAGCCGCCCAACTGGCGGCCACCGCGGAGGAGACCGAGCGGCTCGGCAGGCTCTCCGACGCGAGTGTCAAACTGATCCGCGACGCCGGGGTGATGCGCCTTCTCCAGCCAACAGACTTCGGGGGGTTCGCCGCCCACCCCCGGGACTTCGGCGAAGCTGTCATGGCGGTCGCCCGCAACTGCGGCTCCAGCGGCTGGGTTTGCGGAGTGGGCGGCGTCCACCCCTGGGAGATGGCACTGATGGACCGCCGTCTGCAGACGGAGGTGTGGGGCGAGAACCCCGACACCTGGATCGCCTCTCCCTATGCCCCGCAAGGCGTGGCCGTGCCCACCGACGGCGGCTATGTACTCCGCGGACGCTGGAACTTCTCCTCGGGCACCGACCACTGTGACTGGATCTTCCTCGGAGCCCTGGTGGGTGACGCCGACGGCAAGCCCACGCAGCCGGCCAAGGGCCTGCACATGGTCCTGCCCCGTGCCGATTACACCATTGTCGAGGACTCCTGGGACGTCATCGGTCTGTGCGGCACCGGCAGTAAGGACATCGTCGTCGACGGCGCATTCGTTCCCTCGTACCGGACCATCGACGCGACCGAGATCGCCGAGGGCACGGTCGCGGCGGAACGCGTCGGCCGGGCCGACACCGTGTACAAACTGCCGTTCTGGACGATGTTCCCGCTCGGTATCACGGCGGCCGTCGTCGGGATGGCTGAGGGCGCGCTCGCGGCGCACCTGGACTACCAGCGTGACCGGGTCACCGCTATGGGCACGCGCATCAAGGACGACCCCTATGCGCTCTCCGCCATCGCCGAGGCGGCGGCGGAGATAGCCGCGTCCAGGACCCAGCTCCTGGACGGCATCAGCCAGCTGTACGACGCGGTCGAAGCGGGACGCGAAGTGGCCTTCGCGGACCGCGCAGCGGTGCGCCGCAACCAGATCCGGTGCGCATGGCGGGCGGTGTCAGCGGTCGATGAGATCTTCGCCCGGTCCGGCGGCAACGCCGTCCGCCGGAGGAACCCCATGCAGCGCTTCTGGCGCGACATCCACGTCGGACTACAGCATGCCATCCACGTGCCGGGCTCCGTGTACCACGCCAGCGCATTGAGCGGCCTGGGCATCGAACCCGAGGGCATGCTGCGCGGCCTGATCTGACCCAGCCCGTTACCCACCATCGCACTACCTCAGAGAGGCAGAAGATGACCGACATCAGCTCGCTCGGCTACGTGAGGGTCCGCAGCCGTGACATGGCGCCTTGGCGGGCGTTCGCCTACGAGGCGATCGGCTTCGCGGAGGGCAGCGGCCCGGAGCAGGACGCGCTGTACCTGCGCATGGACGAGCGCCCCGGACGCATCGTGATCCTTCCCGGCGACGAGGACCGGGTCGAGGCCGTGGGCTGGGAGGTCCGGGACCACCTCGCGCTGCGACGCGTGCAGGCAGCAGTCGAGGAGGCCGGCGTCGCGGTCAAGCCGCTGTCCGCTGTCGACGCCGCGGCCCGTCGCGTGGAGGAGGCCATCTCCTTCCTGGCTCCCGGAGGCACGCCGGTCGAGGTCTTTCAGGGCCCGGCTCTGGACCACAGCCCGCTCAACACCCCCTACGGCAACCGGTTTGTCACCGGCGGCCTCGGCGCCGGACATGTGGTGGTGCCGGTCGGCGACCTGGAGGCTGCCCGGCGCTTCCACGAGTCGCTTGGATTTCTGGCCCGGGGCGGGTTCCGGCTCCCCACACCGCCGGACATGGACCCGATGCACATCCGCTTCATGGGCGTCAACGCACGTCACCACAGCTTGGCGCTGATGCCCACGCCCGATCTCACATCGCCCGCGCTGGTGCACATCATGGTCGAGTGCGAAACCCTCGACGAGGTCGGCCGGGCCCTGGACCGTGTCACCTCTGCCGGCTACCACATCTCCTCGACGCTGGGTCGGCACACCAACGACAGGATGGTGTCCTTCTACGTCCGCACGCCGGGTGGCTGGGACCTGGAGGTCGGCTGTTGGGGTCTGCTCGTCGACGAGCAGACCTATACCGCCGAGGAGATCACGGCCGACAGTTACTGGGGCCACCGCTGGGACTTCAGCTGACCCACAGGCCTCCCGCTCGTCCGCTGCCGACAGCGGCCGGGAGGCCTGCGTCATCGGGCACCGAGTCCTCGGGCAATCGCGCGATCTGTGCTTGCAGGGAGCGTGTCGAAGATCTCGTCGATCAACCGCTGGGCCATGCGCGAAGCCCTGGGCTAGATCACCGAGTTGGGCCTGCGGTGTCAGGCTTCCCGCAGAGCGACCGGGGATCCTCGCGTCCCAGCGGTCATGCCACGGCGGTGTTGTTCAGGCGTGGGCCGAGGACGCGTTCCGGGCTGCGGCGGAACTGGGCGAGCAGCTCGCGAATCCGGTTGGAGGTGCGGGTGGCATGGGTGCGACGTCTTGGTCGAAGGCGACCAGAATGGGCAGTTCGTCGACCAGATGAAGAACGTGCAGGGTGTGCGGCATGGTAATGGGGCTTCCGTGATCACCGCGGCGCGCGGGCGGAGGTCTCCCGGGCCACCACCGCCGGGAGAATGCGTTGTGGATCGCGGAGAGCCACAACCCGCCCCTCGCCGGTGGAGGAGATCATCGTCAGATCGGTGACCCAACCGGTTCGGCACGGGCGTGGTGCAGTCCGGGTTGGCCAGGTCCGGGGGCGAGGGTGGCCTGCGGGTCGTGGCGTGTGCAGCCCTTGCGGCCGCGGGGCCCCCGCCAGTTCGGCCTCGCGTATCAGTCGCTCGACCCGCTTTCGTCCGACCCGGGTGCCTTCGTGCTTCAGGACGGCGTCGACGCGCGGCGAGCCGTAGATCCCGCCGGAATCGGCGTGGTCTGCCGGATCTGGTCGGCGTCGTGGCGGCGGCGTCCGCACGGCTCGCGCTCGGAGCCAGCGGCAGCAGGTGGCGGAGGCGATGGAAAGCCGAGGCCGTCCGCGGGACCTCGTTCGCCCGCTTGAGCTGGACGATCTCCTTGCGCAGCGCCACCAGCTCGGCGCGCTCGTCAGTGGTCAGCCCGTCGGCGCGTTCGCCGGCATCCCGCTCGGCCTGGCGGATCCGGCCGAGCAGGGGCCCCGGTTGCCCGCCGGGCTGGACGGCGAGCAGGGCGCCGATGAGCTGCGCCGGCCCCGTCCGCCTGCTTCTCGCCAGCGAGCACGGCGGCCGCGTGTGGCGACTCGCCGACACCTGCACCGCCTGCGCCGCAGCGACAGCCCACGCCGCCGTCGTACCCGACACCTCCCTGCTCACCCACCGGCAGGCACCGGCCCCCCCCGGCCCCGCCACCGACGTCAGCGGCGCATAGAGCCGGAAGAGCGGACCAGGGTTCGCGACATGCTCAACTACCTGGCTACCGCACTCCCCGCCGGGACCTCCCCCGACACCCGGCTGATCGCCCTGCAGTGCGCTCTGCGCATGAACGCCCGCATACAGGTCAGCCTCCCCCATGGTCTGCTGCGCAGCCTCCGCCTGGGCTTCGATCCGCGCCCCTGGCAGGAACTGGAACAAGCGCGATGGCTGCGCAGGATTCCCAACCGCGCGACCGGCGCCGCCGTACTACTGGACGCCACGCTGCTTGGCCAGGCACCTACCCGCCCCGACCGCTGCCACGCGGCCGACCGGGCACTGCGCGCCAGCTGCCTGGGCCGGACCGGGGCCCTCGGCCCACTCCCGCAAGTCATCAGGACCTACCTCGCGGCACGCAGCCTTTACGAAACCGGCCACGGACTGAGCGAGGCCGACCGGACAGTGCACGAGTGCGGAATCCAACCCGACGAACTGCCCCACCTACTTGAGCAGTTGACGGGAAAAGGGCTGTTGAGGTCATGGTGGATTGCTGCTGATACGGAAGACCTCCACTGGATCCTGCGGACTCCGCACTGTCCTCAAAGCTGACGCAGTGACATACCAGAGGCGGATGCGGCCGGTTCGAGCATCCGCCTCAGGTAGTCAGTCATTCGGCTGATCCACGGGGGGCGGTGTGAACCGGATGATGAAGCAGTCCTCAAGCCAGGTGCGGCTCTGAGCCGTGTCCTGCGCTGTCCGCGCTCTGATTGGAGCAAGATTTCGTGACCACCTCGCCGCTCGCTACCCCTACTTCCACCGTGGCCTCCCGCGCCGCCTAGCTGTCCGAGCTTCAAGGCGAGGGCGATACCCAGGTGACCGCCCTCGATCGGTTCAGTGTCGGTTTCGGGCAGTCCCACGCGGAGCGAGCCCCGGCTGAACATGCTCACGGCCATCAAGGCGAGTGGAGCGGATCGCCGATGACGGTCACGCCGTAGCTCCGGGGACGACTGTCACCCATCAAGGATTCCGGTCCCATCGCCTGTGTGGTGGGACCGGAAGGGCCTTGTCCGCAGGCGAGATCGCGGGCAACCCCGACCCCCTGTGTCCCGCACGCTGACCGGCACAGTGCCACTTGTGTGCGGTAATCCCAAAGACCCCCTGGTGTGCAGGAGGTTGTGACGTGCGCGCGGGTCCACCGGGGTGCTGAATCATTCGAAGACTGGAGATCTAATGCATCTTTTCAACGCCCTCTCCCACAGAGCGGCGGCTCGGCGCAGCGCCTCCGCCGCAGTCGCGGCCGGCACGGTACTCGGGCTCGTCGCCGTGTCCGTCGGCACGGCCCACGCCGCGACGTCGACCGATCGCGGGCGCCCGGTCGTGCAGATCATCGGTGGCGGCGCGCAGCCCAACGGCTCGTACCCGTTCATGGCGGCGCTGCTGGTCAAGGGCAAGGGCAAGCCGCTCGACCGGCAGTTCTGCGGTGGCAGCCTGCTCAGTGCGGAGGTCGTGATGACGGCCGCGCACTGCGTCGATGGCGTGAAGCCCAAGCAGATAGAGACCGTCGTGGGTCGGACCGTGCTGTCGAACAAGAGGCAGGGCCATCTGCGCAACGTCCGCACGATCACCGTTCACCCTCGTTACAACGGGGACTACGACGTTGCGTTCCTGGAACTGGACAAGCCCGTCGACGGCATCGCCCCGGTCAACCTGCCGACCCCGGGCACGGACGCGCTCATCCGTCCGGGCGCCAAGGCCACGGTCGCCGGCTGGGGTGACACCGACACCGAGGTGCCGAACCATCCGGACCGGCTGCGTGCGGTGGACGTCCCGATCGTGTCGCACATCGAGTGCAAGGCGTCGTACTCGAGGTACGACAAGAAGGTCCATGTGTGCGCGGGGGTGGAGGGGAAGGATTCCTGCCAGGGCGACAGCGGCGGGCCGCTCTTCCGCACGCTGAAGGGCCGCAAGGGCGTGTACCAGATAGGCGTCGTGTCGTACGGTGACGGCTGCGCGGCGCAAGGAGCGCCGGGCGTGTACACCTACACCGGCTCCGCCAAGCTGTGGGACACCCTGTGGAAGTCCGCCGAGGGCAAGCGGGTGAAGCGCCTGCTCGGCCGCTGATCCGGTGCCCGCGCGGGACACCCTGTTCCGCGCGGGGCCCGGGGCTTGTAGCCCTCGACCTGCGGACGGACTGGGCCCAGGGCTGCCGGTTGGCTGGAGCCCGACAAAGCTCAAACTCCTAGCCGACTGTGGGGAGGAGGGCTATGACCTCCCAGCCGTGGTCCTTGCGGGGGCCGGTGTGCAGTGTGCCGCCGAGGGCGGTGACGCGTTCGGTGAGGCCGACGATGCCGAAGCCTCCGCCGCGGGCGGCGTACGGCATCCGGACGCCGCCCCGGCCGTTGTCGCGCACCGTCACATGCAGGGTGTCGTCGGCGTGGGCGAGGGCGACGATGACTTCGGTGGCGTCGGCTGCGTGGCGCCGTACGTTCGTGAGGGCCTCCTGGACGACGCGGTAGGCGGCGGCCTGCACCGCATGGGGAAGGTTACGAGGCACCGAGGCGTCGAGGTGCAGTTCGGCCTTCTGACCGGTCGGGCCGCCGAATCGGTCGACCAGTTCCGCGAGGGCTGTCAGGTCGCCCACCGGGCGGCTCTCGCCCGGCTGGAGCCGGGCCGTTTCCTCCGGACTGCCGCGCAGGATGCCGACGGTCAGGCGCATGGAGTCGAGCGCTTGGGTCGCAGCGTGTTCGATTCCCGCCAGGACCGGGTCCAGGCGGTCGGGTTCGGTGGTGGCCATCATGCGGGACATCTGCGTCTGGACCAGGATGCCGGTGACGTGGTGGGCGACGAAGTCGTGCAGGTCGGCTGCCATGGCGAGGCGTTCGGAGCGGCGGGTCTCGGCGATCGCGGCGCCGCGCCTGTGGTCCAGTGTGCGCAGGTAGCCGCCGACGCCGGCGACGACGCCCGCCGGCAGCGCCACTGTCAGCGCGAGCCCCAGGATCAGGGTGTCGTCCTGGGTGCCGGTCGCGTAGAAGCGCAGCGGCGTGGCGATGGCTGCCCCGCCGGCGAGTACGGCACACGGGACCGCCCACCGTGGCGGGCCGGTACGGACGACGATCAGTAACAGGCAGAGCAGGAACGCCACTTCACCGGGGCCGAACATGCGCATGCGCTCGGTCGTCGTGGCGACGGCGGTCAAGGCCAGGGAAACACCCGCTGGTACGGCGGCGCGCAGTTGGGGGGTGAGCCACGCGGGTCGACGGGTCAATGGCCAGAGGACGGCCGCGAGGCCGAGCGACAGGAGCAGGAGCACCGGCCAGAGCGTCTTGCCGTTGGCCACGGCGATGAGCACGTCCGCGGCGGCCAGCAGGACCAGCGTGGTGATGCCCACCGTACGCAGGCAGCCCTGTCGGCGGGTTCGCGTCGTGGTGAGGTCGTCTCTCGCAGGCGGGAAGTTCACGTCGGTAACTGTAGGAAGGGGTGGTCAGCTGCGCCTCGGCAGGCCGGCCGGCCGGACTGGCTGGCTGGGCAGGCGTCAGGCGCAGGAACCGCTTCGCCGGCGGTTCCTGCGCCTGGTCATGGCACGGTGGGAGTGGTCAGTTGACGCGGACGATCTTCCAGAGTTGGTCGTCGAGGCTGGCGGTGCCCCACTGGACGATGGCTGCTCCGTTGGCGGTGGAGGACTGGGCGACTCCGGCGACGAGGGTGCTGTTCACGTTGCGGAGCTTGTAGTAGCCGCCGCCGCCGTCGGTGAGGGTCCACTTCTGGGAGTCGGCGGTGGAGGCGGTGTTCTGGACGAGGGCCGCGCCCGCGGCGCTGGAGGAGCCCTGGATGTCCAGGTTGAGGTTGCTCTTGGCGTTCTTGACGGTCCAGGAACCGCTGCCGGCGGACTGGAAGGTGAAGAGCTGGCAGGCGCAGAATGTGTTCTGCCACTGGCCGACGGCGGTGCCGGCGGTGGTGGAGCCGGCCGGGATGTCGAGGTACTTGCCGCTGTTCTTGTTCACCAGGACGTACTGGCCGGTGCCCAGGGGCGGCAGGGCGGTCTGGGAGAGGTTCCAGCGCTGGCAGCCGCAGATGGTTCCGCTCCACTGCACGGCGGCGGTGCCGACGGTGGTGGAGGCACTGGGTATTTCGAGAAGCTTGCCACTGATGCGGTTGGTGATGCTGTAACCGCCGGACGGGTGGGGGGCGACGGCCCATTCGTGGTCGAGGGTGCCGTTGTCGTCCCACTGCAGGACGGTGGCGCCGTTGGCGGTGGACTGGTTCTGCACGCCGAG
>NZ_JARGEE010000171.1:0-18517 GCF_033794485.1 Streptomyces sp. MB09-02B | reverse complement strand
GAGGTTTACAACATGTTTTTTTGTGGGTGGCGACAGGTGTTTAAAGGAACAGGCCCCCACTTGCCCACCCCTACACAACCGACCGACCGGAAGGACACACCAGTTGACCTCCGCACCGCTCGCCGCCGTCACCGGAGCCGAGGGCTTCATCGGCTCGCACCTGACCGAGGCGCTCGTCGCCTCCGGCCACCGGGTCCGGGCCATGGCCCAGTACAACTCCTTCTCCTCCTACGGCTGGCTGGAGACCCTGCACCCGGACGTCCTCGCCCAGGTCGAGATCGTCCTCGGCGACGTCCGCGACCCCGGCTCGGTCCGCGGCCTCCTCGACGGCGCCGACACCGCCTACCACCTGGCCGCCCTCATCGCGATCCCGTACTCCTACCAGGCACCGCACAGCTACGTGGACACCAACGTCACCGGCACCCTCAACGTCCTGGAGGCCGTCCGCGCCCTCGGCACACCCCGGCTGGTCCACACCTCCACCAGCGAGACCTACGGCACCGCCCGGACCGTCCCGATCACCGAGGACCACCCCATCAACACCCAGTCCCCGTACGCCGCCTCGAAGGCCGGCGGCGACCGGCTCGCCGACAGCTACCACGCGAGCTTCGACACCCCCGTCGTCACCCTGAGACCGTTCAACACCTTCGGTCCCCGCCAGTCGATGCGCGCGGTGATCCCCACGGTCATCGGCCAGGTCGCGGCGGGGGAGCGCACCATCACCCTCGGCGATCTGCGCCCCACCCGGGACTTCACCTTCGTCAAGGACACCGCGCAGGCGTTCCTGGCCGTCGGCACCGCGCCCGCCGACCGGGTCGTGGGCCGCACCTTCAACGCCGGAACCGGGGGCGAGATCTCCGTCGGCGACCTCGTCGCGCTGATCGGCAAGGTCATGGACAGCGAACTCGACGTCCGCGAGGACGAGGCACGCATACGACCCGCGAACTCCGAGGTGATGCGGCTAGTCGCGGACGCCGGCCGGCTGACCGCCGCCACCGGCTGGCAGCCCGGCCACACCCTGGAGCAAGGCCTCGCGCACACCGTGGAGTTCTTCCGCGACCCGGCCAACCTCGCCCGCTACAAGACCGGCATCTACAACATCTGACTCCCGTCCGGCACGTCCGCGAAGCACATCGACCAAGGAGGAGCATCATGCACGCAGTGATCCTGGCGGGAGGCAAGGGCGTCCGGCTGCGGCCCTACACGACCGCGCTGCCGAAGCCGCTCGTCCCCATCGGCGACCAGCACGCCATCCTGGAGATCGTGCTGCGCCAGCTCTCCACGGCCGGCTTCACCCATGTCACCCTCGCCATCGGCCACCTCGGCGAGATCATCCGCGCCTACGTCGGCGACGGTTCCCAGTGGGCCCTGACCGTCGACTACGCCCCCGAGGAGAGCCCGCTGGGCACCATGGGCCCCCTGCTCAACCTGCGCGAGAAGCTGCCCGAGTCGTTCCTCGTGATGAACGGCGACATCCTCACCGACCTCGACTACGCCGACGTCCTGCACCGGCACCGGGAGTCCGGAGCGCCACTCACCATCGCCACCTACGCCCGCAAGGTCCACATCGACTTCGGTGTCCTGACCACCGACGACACCAAGGTCGTCGCCTTCACCGAGAAGCCCAGCATGGACTACCGCGTCTCCATGGGCGTCTACGGCGTGTCCCGCTCCACCCTGGACGGCTACACCCCCGGACTGCCGCTGGGCTTCGACGAGTTGGTCCTCGACCTGATCAGGGCGCAGAACCAGCCGCACGCCTACGACTTCGACGGGTACTGGCTGGACATAGGCCGTCCCGACGACTACGACCGGGCCAACGCCGAGTTCACCACCCGCAAGTCGCTTCTGCTCAAGGGAGCCTGAGCACCCCATGCGCATTCTCGTCCTGGGTTTCACCGGCTATCTGGGCGCCCATGTCGTCGAGGGGCTGCGTGCCCTGCCGGGCGCGCGGGTCCTCACCGGCGGCCGTGCGCCCGCCGCCGACCACGCCGTCGACCTCGCCACCGTCGGCCGTACGGAACTGGCGAAGACCCTGGTGTCGGCCGCGCCCGACACCGTGATCAACTGCGCGGGCGCGACCGGCGGTGACCCCGTCGCCCTCGCCGAGGTCAACGCCCGCGGGCCTGCCGTCCTGTGCGCGGCGCTCCGTGAGGCCGCGCCCGGCGCACGGCTGGTGCACCTGGGCTCGGCTGCCGAGTACGGGCCCGGCGTACCGGACGTCCGGGTGACCGAGTCGGCGGCCACCCGTCCGCTCGCCCCCTACGGCGCGACCAAGCTCGCTGGCACGGTCGCCGTCACCACCTCCGGCCTGGACGCGGTGGTCCTGCGGGTCGGCAACCCGGTCGGCCCCGGGGCGCCGGCCACCAGCCTCCCCGGCCGCATCGCCGCCCTGCTCCGCGCCGCCGGGGCCGACCCCGAGGCCGTCCTCCCGCTCGGTGACCTCTCCGCGTACCGCGACTTCGTCGACGTCCGCGACGTCACCCGAGCGGTCGCCGTCGCCGCCACGGCCCCCGGCCCCCTGCCACCGATCCTCAACATCGCCGGCGGCCGAGCCGTCCGCGTCCGCGAGATGGTCCGGACCCTGGCCGACAAGGCCGGTTTCCAGGGCCGGATCACGGAGAACGCGACGGGACCGGCGGCTTCGGGGGACAGGAACCTGGGTGCCGGTGCCGGCGCGGGTGCGGGTGCGGGCGGGTCGGTTCGGTCGGCGGATGTGTCGTGGCAGTGTTCCGACATCACCGCCGCCGAGGCGGTCCTCGGCTGGCGACCGGCCCACAGCCTGGACGACGCGCTCACCGCACTCTGGGAGAGCGGCGGGGGCGTCGGGGAACGCGGGGCCGTCGGCGAGCGAGACGGTGTCGGGGAACGCGGGGGCGCCGAGAAGGGTGTCCGCACGTCGTGAGTCTGCTGATCCCGCTGTACGTGCACCCGGCCGAGGACCCGGGCGCCTGGCACCGCCTGATCACGGCGGCGCCCCGCACCTACGCCGTCGTCCTCAACCCCGCGAACGGCCCCGGCGACGTCCCCGACCCCGCGTTCACCGCGGCGGCCGGGGCCCTGCGCGCGGCCGGGGCCCGGCTGCTCGGCTACGTCGACACCGACTACGGGGTGCGCGACCGCGCCGAGATCACCGACGACGTACGCCGGCACCAGGAGTGGTACGCGGCCGACGGCTGCTTCCTCGACCAGGTGACGGCCACCCCGGACGGCCTGCCCGCCTGCCGCGCACTCGTCCGCGCGGTCCGCCGGCTCGGCGCCGCCACCGTCGTCCTCAACCCCGGGGTCCACCCGGCCCCGGGATACGCCCGCCTCGCCGACCTGACCGTCACCTTCGAGGGCCACTGGTCGACCTATGTGTCGGCGTTCAGCCGACCCGCCTGGGCCGCCCGCCACCCGCCCGAGCGGCTCTGCCACCTGGTGTACGGCGTCCCCGAGGCACTCGTCCCGCTCGCCGTGCGCACCGCACACGACCGGGGCGCCGCCGTCTGCGGCCCGGTGACCGGCGAACCGCCCAACCCCTGGGCCGAGTTGACGCCCGCTCTGACAGGGACGGACCGATGAGGAGGCCGACGTTCGCGTACGTGGCGCTGCTCACCGCCCTGGTGGTGACGACCCTGGCGGGCTGCGGCGGTGACTCCGACCCGGATGCGGAGGCCACGTCCGGGCCGCGCTGGAAACCCCGACCCGGTCTCGCCTGGCAGTGGCAGCTGGACGGAAGGGCCGACCCCTCGGCGGACGTCCCCGTCTACGACATCGACGGCTTCGAGAACTCCGCGGCGGACGTGGCCCGGCTGCACCGGGACGGGCGCAAGGTCATCTGCTACATCAACGTCGGCGCCTGGGAGGACTTCCGGCCCGACAAGGACGACTTCCCGCGCTCGCTGCTCGGTGAGGAGAACGGCTGGGCGGGCGAGCGCTGGCTGGACATACGGCAGGTGGACGTCCTGCGGCCTCTCATGGAACGCCGCTTCGACATGTGCCGCGACAAGGGCTTCGACGCGGTGGAGCCCGACCTGGTGGAGGGCTACGGCGACGACACCGGCTTCCCCCTCACCGCGCGTGACCAGCTGACCTACAACCGCATGATCGCGGACATCGCCCACGAACGCGGCCTGGCGGTGGGCCTGAAGAACGACCTGCCCCAGATACCCCAACTGCTGGCCCACTTCGACTTCGCGGTCAACGAGGAGTGCGCCCAGTACGACGAATGCGCGCGACTCTCGCCCTTCATCGAGGCCGGCAAGGCGGTGTTCCACGTGGAATACACCGAACCCAGGAGCAGCTTCTGCGCGGAGTCCCGCCGGCTCGGGCTCTCGTCGATGGTCAAACGACTGGAGCTGGGGGTGTGGCGGCAGCCATGCTGAGCGTGGGCCGCGCCGCCGACGGGCGACGAGGAGGGACGACGCCGACGCGGACAGCGACGACGAGCCGCGCACCTCCCCGCGCGGCCTCCTCGCACTCCACACCGCTTTCTGCTGGGGCGCACCTGGCACGGGTTCGACGCGCGCCGTCCTCCTGCGCACCGCCCGTCGGCCGCCTCCGGCGACACCCGTCGCGTCCGCGACACTGCGTCGACCTCGCACCACCGTGCGTGACCTGGCTGTTTCCTCGGGAACAGGACCGCGCCCGGGCGGCTTCGGGCTCCTATGGTGGAGATCACAGGCAGGCGACGGACGCTGAGGCGGCGACCATGGCGGATACGGCGATCGACTACGCGGCGGTGTTCCAGGCGCTGCCCGGCATGGTGGCGCTGCTGACACCCGAGCTGGTGTACGCGGACGCGAACGAGGAGTTCCTGCGGATGTCGGGGCGCACCCGCGAGCAGGTGGTCGGCCGGTACCTCTTCGACGTCTTCCCCGACAACCCCGACGATCCGTCCGCGAGCGGGATGCGGAACCTGGCGGCCTCGCTGCACCGTGTGGTGGAGACCGGCGAGCGGGACGCGATGGCGTTGCAGCGCTACGACGTGGAGTCGGTGGAGCAGCCGGGGCAGTGGGAGGAGCGGTACTGGAGCCCCGTGAACGCGCCGGTCCTCGGCCCCGACGGCAAGGTGGTGCTGCTGATCCACAAGGTGGAGGAGGTCACCGAGCTGATCCGGGCCCGCGAGCGCGCCCCCGGCGACCGGGACCGCGTCATGGAGGCCGAGCTCTACACCCGCGCCCGGGAGCTGCAGGACGTCAACGAGCGGCTGCGCGAGGCGCACGCCCACGAACGGGAGGTCGCGCTCGCCCTGCAGAAGGCGATGCTGCCCGCGCCCAACCCGATCGGACACCACCGGGCGGCCGTCCGCTACCAGCCGGCGACGGACGCCCTGAACGTGTGCGGTGACTGGTACGACCTGGTCGACCTGGTCGGCGTCGACCGCGTCGGGATCGCCGTCGGCGACGTGGTCGGTCACGGCCTGTCCGCCGCCTGTGTCATGGGCAAGCTCCGCAGCGCGCTGAGCGCCGCGTCCCTGGTGGCCGACGGTCCCGCCCAGGCACTGGACGCGCTCGGCCTGTACGCCCGCTCCGTCGACGGTGCCGAGAACACCACCGCCGTGCAGACCTGCGTCGACTGGGACACCCACACCATCACCTACAGCAGCGCCGGTCATCTGCCGCCCGCCCTGCTGCGCGGCGACGGCAGCGTCGTCTTCCTGGACGGGGCCACCGACCCGCCGCTCGGTGCCCGTCCCGAGCACACCCCCCGTCCCGAGGCCACCCTCGACTTCACCGACGGCGACACCCTCGTCCTCTACACGGACGGTCTGATCGAACGCCGTGACGAGGACATCGACGCCAGCCTGGGCCGCCTCGCCGAAGCGCTCACCCGCCATTGCCGCTCCGCCCCCGAGCTCCTCGCCGACGCCCTGCTCCTCGACCTCCTCCACCACGGCCGCGCCACCGACGACACGGCCCTCGTGATTCTTCGGCTGTGAGGTGGGCGCGCCGCATCACGCCGGGTCAGTCGAGGAAGTCGGCCACCAGCGCGGCGAACTCGTCCGGGTCGGCCAGGCGGATGCCCAGGGCCTCGGCCTTGGCGCGCTTGGAGCCGGCGTTCTCCCCCGCGACGACCAGGGACGTCTTCTTGGAGACGCTGGAGGAGGCGCGGCCCCCGGCGCGTTCGATGAGTTCGTTCATCTGGTTGCGGCTGAGCTTCTCCAGGGCACCGGTCATGCCACCCGTGACCACCACGGCCATCCCGGCGAGCGGCCCGCCCGCGGCCTCGGCGCCCTCCTCGGTGTCGGCGGCGTTCTCGGCGTCGGCGGATTCCTCGCCGGCCGGCGAGGGAGGTGTGGCGCCCGGCTCGGTCATGTTCACCCCGGCCGCCACGAGCTTGTCGATGAGCGGGGCGAGTTCGGCGAGCTCGGCCACGATCGACGGGGCCTTCTCGGTGCCGATGCCCTCGACCCGCTGGATCGCCTCGGCGTCCGCGGCCCGGATGTCGTCCATGGTGGCGAAGTACCGGGCGATCCGACGGGACATGGAACGGCCGGTGCCCCGCACCCCCAGCGCGCACAGCACCCGGGACAGTGGCCGCCCCTTGGCCGTCTCCAGCGCCGCGAGGAGATTGTCGGTGCTGGTCTCTCCCATGCGCTCCAGTCCGAGGAGCTGCTCCCGGGTGAGGGCGAACAGGTCCGCGAGGTCGGCGACCAGGCCCGCCTCGACGAGCTGGACGACCCGGGTGTGTCCGAGCCCCTCGACATCGAGCTGGTCGCGCCCGACGGCGTACGACAGGGAGGCGACCAGGTGGCAGTTGCGGCCGTTCTCGCAGCGCCAGCGCTGTTCACCGGTGTCGATGCCGGAGCCGCATCTCGGGCACACCTCGGGAAAGACGATGGGCTGTTCGTCGCCGGTGCGCAGATGGGCGACCGGCGCCTCCACGCGTGGGATCACGTCACCGGCGCGGTGCACCATGACGTGGTCGCCGAGCCGCAGGTCCCGGCGCGTGATGTCGGCCGGGTTGTGCAGGGTGGCGTACGTGATGGTGGAGCCGTCGATCTCGACGGGCTCCAGCACGCCGCGCGGCGCGATGATGCCGGTGCGGCCGACGTTCCACTGCACCTCCAGCAGCCGCGTGATCTTCTCGACGGCGGGCAGCTTGTAGGCGATCGCCCAGCGCGGGGCGCGGGAACCGGACCCGGCGGCCTGCTGGTCGGCGGCCAGGTCGGCCTTGACGACGATCCCGTCGATCCCGAAGGGCAGCCCGGCCCGCAGCGCGGCGATCTCCGTGACCCGGGCGAGCACCTCCTCGACGGAGGCGGCGGTGACACCGGGCACGGCCGTACCGGCGGTGGTGTTGACGCCCAGCTCGGCGGCGCGGGCCATCAGGTCGCTGTGGGCCAGTTCGGCCAGCCGGGCGGCGTCGGCGGCGTCCGTGCCCGGCAGGGCCAGCAGCCCGTACCCGAAGAACGTCATCGGCACGGTGTAGGCACGCTCCCTGGCGCGCAGGGTGCCCGCCGCGGCGTTGCGCGGGTTCGCGAACGGCTGCCCGCCGTGCTCGGTGCGTACCTCGTTGGCATGCTCGAACTGGGCGGTGGTCATGAGGACTTCCCCCCGTACCTCGACCGTCACCGGCTCGGCGAGCTCGCCCGGCAGCCCTTCGATGGTGCCGATGGCGTGCGAGACGTCCTCCCCGGCCGTCCCGTCGCCCCGGGTGATCAACCGCGTGAGTCGGCCCCGTGTGTAGCGCGCGGCGACCGCGAGCCCGTCGAGCTTGGGCTCCACACTGAACCGCTCCACGTCGTGCCCGATCCGCCGGGCCAGCGACGCCGTCCACGCGGTGAACTCCTCGCCCGAGAACACGTTGTCCAGGCTCAGCATCGCCACCGTGTGCGGCACGTCCCCCTCGACCGCGCCACCGGCGACCTTGCCGGTGGGCGAGTCGGGCAGTATCAGGTCGGGATGCTCGGCCTCCCACGCCGTGATACCGCGCACGAGCCGGTCGTAGGTGTCGTCGTCCAACTCCGACGTACCACCGGTGTAGTAGGCGGCCGAGGCCCGCACCGCGTCCTCGACGGCCTGCGCGTAGGCGGCGGCATCCACGATCACTGCAGCTGATGTCGTCATGCCCCCATCCTGCCGCCCACCACTGACAACGCCCCCGTGGCCGGGCAGCGGGGCTCAGCCCCTCGGCTGCGTCGTGGTGTGCGCCTGCCTCGGCCCCGCTCCACCGCGAAGCGTCCCCCGACACGACGTGCCCGGCGTCCGTGAGCAGTGCTCCCCGGGCCCGCCGCCGCTGAGGGTGCCCGACGTCCGGCGCCACGTCGTCGTGCCGGTCGAGACGTCCTGACGGGGCCGCGCCTTCCGCGAGAACACGAACCGCCCGCCGGCCGGAAGGCCGGCGGGCGGCCGGTGTCAGGGGTGGGCTCTCGGCCCGGTGGATCAGACGGCCGGAGCCGGGTACGTCGGGTACTCCACCCCGGAGACGTGCTGGACGACCCGGATGACCTGGCAGGAGTAGCCGAACTCGTTGTCGTACCAGAGGTAGAGGATCGCGTTGTCGCCGTCGACCTTGGTGGCTCCGGCGTCGACGATCGAGGCGTGGCGGGAGCCGATGAAGTCGCTGGAGACCGAGTCGGGCGCGTTGGTGAAGTCGATCTGGCGCTTGAGCGGCGAGGTCAGCGAGACGCCCCGGAGGTAGTCGAGGACCTCCTCGCGGTCGGTCTCGCGGCCCAGGCGCAGGCTGAGGATCGCGATCGAGACGTCCGGGACCGGGACGCGGATCGAGCTGCCGGTGATCGGCGCCTTCAGGTCGGGCAGCGCCTTGGCGACGGCCGAGGCGGCACCCGTCTCGGTGATGACCATGTTGAGCGGCGCGGAGCGGCCACGTCGGTCCGACTTGTGGTAGTTGTCCAGCAGGTTCTGGTCGTTGGTGAACGAGTGGACGGTCTCCACGTGACCGCGCAGCACACCGAACTCGTCGTCCATCGCCTTCAGCGGCGGCACGATCGCGTTGGTGGTGCAGGAGGCGCAGGACAGGATCTGCTCGTCCGGCTTGATCGTGTCGTGGTTGACGCCGTGCACGATGTTCGGGACGTCGCCCTTGCCGGGCGCGGTCAGCACGACCTTGTCGATGCCGGGGCGCAGGTGCTTCGACAGGCCCTCGCGGTCGCGCCACTTGCCCGTGTTGTCGATGAGGATGGCGTTCTTGATGCCGTACTCGGTGTAGTCGACCTCGGACGGGTCGCCGGCGTAGATCACCTTGATCTCGTTGCCGTTGGCGTTGATCGTGCTGGTGGCCTCGTCGACGGTGATCGTGCCCTGGAACTGGCCGTGGATGGAGTCCCGGCGCAGCAGCGAGGCCCGCTTGACGATATCTTCTGCGGCCCGCCCCCCGCCGCCGCGCACCACGATGGCGCGCAGCCGCAGCCCGTTGCCGGAGCCGGCCTTCTCGATGAGCAGGCGGGCGACGAGCCGGCCGATGCGCCCGAAGCCGTAGAGGACGACGTCGCGTCCCTCGCTGCCCTCGATCTTGTTGGCGCCGGTGGCACCGGCGACGGCCTCGGCCGTGAACTCCGCGACCGACAGCCCCCGGTCGTCGGCCTGGTGGGCCTCGGCGAGCAGGCCGATGTCGATCTGGGAGGGGCCGAGGTCGAGCGTGGTGAGGGCCTGGAGGAACGGCAGGGTGTCGGTGACCGACAGCTCCACGCCGGCGATCTGGCGGGCGAACCGGTGGGTCTTCAGGATGCTGACCACCGACTTGTTCACCAGGGAGCGGCTGTGCAGCAGGACCGTCACGTCCCGCTCGCGGTGCAGCTTCCCGATGATCGGGATCATCGATTCCGCGATCTCCTCGCGGTGCTTCCAGACGGTGAACGAGTCCTCGTTACGAGTCACAGGTTTATCTTTCGAGCTAGGCGGCGCTCATATGCTAAACGGTGGCCGAAAGGGCGACGCCGCCGGGGTCCGAGCCCGGTGGCGTCGTCCTCGAACGAGTTCAGCGGCTGTTCACGAGACGCGCCAGGACACGGCGTAGGGCTGCGCGAACTGGGTGATCCGGTGGGCGCGCACGACGACCTCCGCGTCACCGGCGGGGACACCTCGCCAGTCGAACCTGCTCGCTGCCGAGACGTGGCAGCCGAGACGTGGCAGCCGACACGTGCCTGCCGAGACGTGGCAGTCGACACGCAGCCGACGACATGTCGCGGCCGGTCAGTCGCGGCCCGAGCCCCGGTAGAGGTCCAACTCCCCTTCCAGTTCCACGGCGAGGACGGTCGCGTACGGGTCGAGGTCGGCCTCCGGGGGCGCGTCGATCCACGTCACGCCGGGTACCGCGTCGAGGCCGCCGATCACCCGGTGGCCAAGCTCGGTGCCCGTGCCGAGGACGGTGACCTTCCTGACCGGGTTGCGCAGCCCCCGGACCGTCACGGACTCACGCGGCACGTCGAAGCACATCAGATACAGGGTGCGCCGGTCGGCGGAGAGGGTGCTCGGACCGTAGTGGTGCCCGGTGGGCAGCCCGGCGACCGTGCCGTACACGGCGTCGGAGTGCCGCCCGATCCACGCCCCGAGCCCTTCCAGCCGGGCGGCCTGCTCCGCGGGGATCGTCCCGTCCGCCCTCGGGCCGACGTCCAGCAGCAGATTGCCACCCATGCCGATCGTCTCGGTGAAGTAACGCACCAGCTGCCGCACGGACTTGTGGTTGTGGTCCGCGTGCTGGAAACCCCAGGAGTCGTTGATGGTCAGACACAACTCCCAGGGGCCGTCGGGCGCTTCGAGCGGCACGCCCTGCTCCGGGGTGGCGTAGTCGCCGTACGAGAGCATGCGGGCGTTGAGCACGGTGTCCGGGTTCTCCCTGAGGATGAGCTCGGCCAACTCCCGCATCCGCCACTGCTGTTCGGTGCGCTCCCACTCGCCGTCGAACCACAGCAGATCGGGGCGGAACCGCTGGACCAGCTCGCCCACCTGGCCGTCCCGGTAGGCGAGGTAGCGGTCCCAGGCGGCCGGGTCCTCCTCGCCGGGGGCGGCGTGGGAGTAGGGATTGGCGTCGTTGCCGCCCGGGTGCTCGTTCGTCCACCGGTCGATCTCGGGGTGGCGGACACTGGCGTAGGCGGGATGGTTCCAGTCGGAGTGCGAGTAGTAGAGGCCGACCTTGAGTCCCCGCTCGCGCAGCGCGTCGACGTACCCGGCGATCAGGTCCCGCCCCGCCGGCGTGCGGCGGACGACGCCCAGGTCGCCGTGTGCGGTGTCCCACAGGGCGACACCGTCGTGGTGGCGTGCCGTGAGCACCGCGTACTTCGCGCCCACCCGGGCGAACAACTCGGCCCAGGCCGTGGGGTCGTACGCGGACGCGGTGAAGCCGTCGAGCTGTTTCATGTACCGCTCGTGCGTCACCTCGCCCCAGTAGAAGGACCAGGACTCCGGCACGCCGTCCACCGCGTAGATGCCGTAGTGGATGAAGATGCCCAGCTTGGCGTCGGGAAACCAGGGTTGCATGGTCATGCGGCGACGCTAGGTCCCGGATCCCGGCGGGCGCGTGGGCGCGGGTCACCACCGCTGGTTCATTTTCACCGCCGGTCGCTTCGGTGGATCGTCGGCCGCGCGACCCCCTTCACATGGCTGTCATGTCCCTGTAGCTTCCGCGCTGCAAGGGCTTTCAGGAATTTGCCGGTTCCTCTTGCAGTGTGCGCCGCGGTGCTCCCCGCAGTGCGACGTGCAGTGCAACTCCCCACCTCCCGGTCCGCATTGGAGACGGCACATGAGGCGACACATGAGATGTACATCCCCCCGGCCACCACGGTGGCGCCCGTTCGCGTCCCTCGTCGTGGCGGGCGGCCTGCTCGGAGCACTCGCCACGGTCCCGCAGGCGCCCTCCGCCCCCATGGACCCGGCCGCCGCCCAGGCGACCACGGCGACCGTCTTCTACTACACGAAGACCAGGAACTGGGCCTCCACCTATCTGCACTACGCCCCGGACGGCGGCTCCTGGACCACGGTCCCGGGCACGAAGATGGAGGCCGCCTGCACGGACTGGGTGAAAAAGACCGTCGACCTCGGCCCGGCCGGCGGCCTGGCGGCCACCTTCAACAACGGCGGCGGCACCTGGGACAACAACGGCGGCGCCAACTACGCGCTCGGCACGGGGAACATCACCGTGAAGGACGGCGTGATCGCCCACAGCGACCCCTGCGCCGACACCGGACCGGTGGAAGGGAACAGGGCCACCGTCTACTACTCGACGGCCGCGACCGGCTGGACCACCGCCAACATCCACTACCAGCCCGCCGGCGGCGCCTGGACGACCGTACCCGGCGTCGGGATGGAAGCCGCCTGCACCGGCTGGTGGAAGGAGACCCTCGACCTCGGCACCGCCACCACCCTCAAGGCGGCTTTCAACAACGGCAACGGCGTCTGGGACAACAACAACAGCGCCGACTACACGATCCCGACCGGCACCACGACCGTGAAGGACCGCACGGTCACCCGGGACGCCGCCGACCCGTGCGCGACGGAGGTCCCCGACACCCAGGCGCCGACCGCGCCCGCCAAGGTCGCCGCCACGGCCACCCACACCTCGATCGTGCTGAGCTGGGACGCCGCCAACGACAACAAAGGCGTGACCAAGTACCAGGTGACCCGCACCGGCGGCACCAAAGGCACGACCGTCACCGACATCGGCTCAACGGTCCTCTCCGACACGGGACTTGAGGAGAAGACCACCTACACGTACACGGTGAAGGCGGTGGACGCCGCCGGCAACACCTCGCCCGCCTCCGCCGAGGCCAGGGCGACCACCGGTGAGAAGGCCCCCGAACCCACCACCGGCACCCCCCTCGGCACCGACCCCCGCAAGGACCCCATCTACTTCGTCCTCACCGCCCGCTTCTTCGACGGGGACACGGGCAACAACCGGGGCGGCAGCCAGCACACCAAGTCCGGCAACGCGGCGAACGGCGACCCCATGTTCCGGGGCGACTTCAAGGGCCTCGTCGACAAGCTCGACTACATCAAGGCGCTCGGCTTCTCGGCGGTGTGGATCACCCCGGTGGTCCTGAACCGATCCGACTACGACTACCACGGCTATCACGGCTACGACTTCTACAAGGTGGACGCCCGCCTCGAATCGGCCGGCGCGAGCTACCAGGACCTGATCGACGCGGCCCACGCCAAGGGCATGAAGATCTACCAGGACGTCGTCTACAACCACAGCTCCCGCTGGGGCGCCAAGGGCCTGTCCACGCCCACCGTGTACGGCGTCCGCGACGCCCAGTGGAGCTGGTACTACGACGAGCGAAGCGAGGGCTTCGAGTACGACGGCCTCACCGTCGAGCCCAAGTCCGGGAAGTCGTACTACAACGGCGACCTGTGGTCCACGGCCGAGCCCACCGGCAACACCTGCGTCAACTGGGGCAAGCCCACCGGAGGCAAGAGCGCCGAGGGGTACACCCTCTACAACTGCCAGTGGCCGAGCCCGACGTCGGGCATGTTCCCCAAGGCGTACTACCACCAGTGCTGGATCGGGAACTGGGAGGGCGAGGACGCCCGGTCCTGCTGGCTGCACGAGGACCTCGCGGACTTCGACACCGAGAACACGGCCGTCCAGAACTACCTGATCGGCGCCTACGACAAGTACATCGACATGGGCGTCGACGGCTTCCGCGTCGACACCGCCGTCCACATCCCGCGCGTCACCTGGAACCGCCGCTTCCTGCCCGCCATCCAGGAACGGGTCACCCGGAAGTTCGGCGCGGAGGCCGCGAAGAACTTCTTCGTCTTCGGCGAGGTCGCGGCCTTCGTCAACGACAAGTGGAACCGGGGCTCGGTCAACCACTCCGCGCAGTTCTACACCTGGAAGGAACGCAAGGAGTACAGCGCCGACGACGAGAAGGCGGCCCTGGAGCAGTTCGACCACGAGAACAACCTCGGCACCGGCAACCAGCCGACGTCCACCAACGCCTTCCTGAACGGTAACAGCTACCACACGCCCGACCACAGCCGGTTCTCGGGCATGAACATCATCGACATGCGCATGCACATGAACTTCAGCGACGCGCAGAACGCCTTCGGCAACGGCAAGGACTCCGACGACAGCGTCAACGACGCCACGTACAACGTCGTCTACGTCGACAGCCACGACTACGGCCCCAACAAGTCGAACAACCGCTACAGCGGGGGCACCGACGCCTGGGCCGAGAACCTGTCCCTGATGTGGACCTTCCGCGGCATCCCGACGCTCTACTACGGCTCCGAGATCGAGTTCCAGAAGGGCCAGAAGATCGACTGCGGGCCGACCTGCCCGCTCGCCACCACCGGCCGCGCGTACTACGGCGACCATCTCGCCGGATCCGTCACGGCGTCCGACTTCTCCAAGGCCGACGCGGCGAGCGGCCAGGTGGCGACGACACTGAACCAGCCGCTGGTCAGACACCTGCAACGGCTCAACCAGATCCGCCGGGCCGTCCCCGCCCTGCAGACCGGCCAGTACTCCACCGAGGGCATCAGCGGACAGATGGCCTTCAAACGCCGGTACACCAGCGTCTCGGCCGACAGCTTCGCCCTGGTCACCGTCACCGGCGCCGCCACCTACACCGGCATCCCGAACGGCACCTACCGCGACGCCGTCACCGGCGACGTGCGGACCGTCTCGGGCGGCACGCTGAACGTCGCGGCTCCCGGCAAGGGCAATCTGCGGGTGTACGTCCTCGACGGCCCCGGAAAGATCGGCACGGACGGGCTCTATCTGAAGTGACGTCGGTACGGACGGGCTCTGCCCGAGGTGTCAGCCGAGGGGCCGCAGCCGTCGTGATCGGGGCCCTCGGGCCCCGGCGGCCCCTCTCGCCCCCCATGCATCGGTCAGGCAGAGGAATGCCCGCCTCCCCATCGGGTACGCGAGGGGCGCAGCGCCCGGGACGGACGCCGTCCCGGGCGGCCCTTTCCGCTACTAGCTGGGATCTTCCGATGGACATACCCGCCAATGGCCACACCCCGCCCCAGGCCGCCTCGCCGGCCCAGCAGGCGCTGACCGCGCTCGCCTTCGACACCCATGACACGGCCGCGCTCCACACGCTCGCCGACACCGACGTGCTGATCCCGGTCCCGGACGACGCCGACGAGGCGGCCGTGAACGATCCGACGGCCGTGGCGCTGCCCGTGCTGGAGCAGCCCGGCGGTGAGCAGATCGTGCCGGTCTTCACCTCGGAGCCCGCGATGGCCGAGCTCCTGCCCTACGTGTCGCGCTACCGCCTGGTACCCCTGGGCGCCCTGGCCTCCCAGTGGCCCGCCGACGCCGACCTCTCCCTCACCATCGACGCCGGCTCCCCGCACGGCCTCACCCTCGACGCCCACGACGTGGGCACCCTGCTGGGAGGCCGAGGGATCTGACCCCCGGGGGACCACTCGCCCGACGGACGAGGGGAGCGCCCGCACGGCGCTCCCGGCGCCCCGGAGGGCGGGGTCAGTCCTGCCGCAGCATGCGGGCCAGGACCTCGCGCTGCAGGGGCTGGACCTCCGTGTGCAGCTCGCGGCCCTTGTCCGTCAGGGCCACCCACACGCCCCGCCGGTCCTCCACGCACACGGACCGCTCCACCAGGCCGTCCTTCTCCAGACGGCCGATCAGCCGGGACAGCGCGCTCTGGCTGAGGTGGACCTTCTCGGCGATGTTCTGCACCCGGCACTGGTCCCCGGCCGCGGTGGCGGCCGCCGCCCCCGAAGCGAGGATGTCGAGCACCTCGAAGTCACTGGCGCACAGCCCGTGCGGATGCAGCACGCGGTCGATCTCGCACATCGTGCGGGCGTGCACGGACAGGATGTCCCGCCACTGGTCCTCGAGCCGGACACCGGTCGTGTTCGCTGCCATATGTGCACGGTAACAGAGGGCGAGGTGATTGTTGTCTGTGCAACTAGTGCAGGCGCAACCACTTTGGGCGGGGCTACGCCGCCGTGTCCTCCACGAGCCCGATCAGATTGCCGTCCGCGTCCCTCACCGAGGCGATCAGGCGGCCGCCGCCCACGTCATGGACGTCCTCCAGCGTCTGCGCGCCGGCCTCCAGCAGTGCCGCGAGCGTCGCCCGGATGTCGGTGACGTGCCAGTAGGGCACCGGTCCCGTCATCCCCTTCGCGTGGCCGTTGGGGTCCAGCCCCACGTCCTGCCCCGCGTCCTTGAAGCCGACGTAGTACGCCGAGTCCGCGTACGGCTCGACCTGCAGCAGGGCACTGAACAGGGCCTTCGCCCGAGCCAGGTCCTTGACGGGGTAGATGACGGTCTTCAGTCCGGCAGTCATAGCGCACTCCTGAGGGGGTGATGTCCGGTCGCTCGGATCAGCCCCCACGCTAGGGCGCACCGGCACGGCCGGGCTTCTCCGATCCTGACCGGTCGCCCCCGGGACCGGGAACCCCTTCCGGGCGGAGCCACACCGTGGCCAGCGGGGGCAAGGTCAGACGGACACTGGCCGGCCGCCCGTGCCAGGCGGGCGCCTCGGCCGCGACGGGATCGGGACGGGTGACCCCGCTGCCCCCGTAGGCGGTCGCGTCCGTGTTCAGCACCTCGCGCCACGCCGCGACGTCGTCCGGCACCCCGAGGCGGTAGTCCTCGCGCACCACGGGCGAGAAGTTGGAGACCGCCAGCAGCGGACTCCCGTCGGTGGCGATCCGCAGGAACGCGAAGACGTTGTCCTCGGCGGCGTCCGCACTCACCCACTGGAAGCCGGCCGGGTCGGTGTCCCGCTGCCAGAGCGCGGGCGTACGACGGTAGATCGTGTTGAGGTCGCGGACGAGGTCCCGTACCCCCCGGTGGTCGGCCTCCGCGCCGTACGCGGGATCGAGCAGCCACCAGTCCGGCCCCTGGGCCTCCACCCACTCCCCGCCCTGGGCGAACTCCTGCCCCATGAAGAGGAGTTGCTTGCCCGGGTGGGCCCACATGAAGCCCAGATACGCGCGGTGGTTGGCCCGCTGCTGCCACCAGTCGCCCGGCATCTTCGACACCAGCGCCCGCTTGCCGTGCACGACCTCGTCGTGGGAGATGGGCAGGACGTAGTTCTCGCTGTACGCGTACACCATCGAGAACGACATCTCGTCGTGGTGGTACTTGCGGTGCACGGGCTCGTGCTCGATGTAGCCCAGCGAGTCGTGCATCCACCCCATGTTCCACTTCAGCCCGAAGCCCAGCCCGCCGCTGTCGGTCGGGCGGGTCACGCCGTCCCAGGCCGTGGACTCCTCCGCGATCGTCACCACACCCGGCGCCCGCCGGTACACGGTGGCGTTCATCTCCTGGAGGAAGGCGACCGCGTCCAGGTCCTCCCGCCCGCCGAACACATTGGGTGACCACTGTCCGGAGTCCCGCGAGTAGTCGAGGTAGAGCATGGAGGCGACCGCGTCCACCCGCAGGCCGTCGACATGGAACTCCTCGCACCAGTACACGGCGTTCGCCACGAGGAAGTTGCGCACCTCGGTGCGGCCGAAGTCGAACTCGTACGTCCCCCAGTCCGGATGCTCCGCCCGCCGGCTGTCCCCGGGCTCGTACAGCGGCTCTCCGTCGAAGCGGCCGAGCGCCCAGTCGTCCTTCGGGAAGTGGGCGGGCACCCAGTCCACGATCACCCCGATCCCGGCCCGGTGCAGGGCGTCGACGAGGTACTTGAAGTCGTCCGGGGTGCCGAGGCGGGAGGTCGGGGCATAGAAGCCGGTGACCTGGTAGCCCCAGGAGCCGCTGAACGGGTGCTGGGCGACCGGCATCAACTCGACATGGGTGAACCCGAGGTCGGAGACGTATCCGGGCAGCACGTCCGCGAGCTGACGGTATGTCAATCCAGGCCGCCAGGACGGCAGATGGACCTCGTACACGGAGAACGGGGCCTCGTGCACCGGGACGTCACCGCGCCGGGCCATCCACTCGTCGTCGCCCCACGCGTAGTGCGAGGCGTGCACGACGGACGCCGTCGCGGGCGGCACCTCCGCCCTGCGGGCCATCGGGTCGGCCTTGAGCAGACGCCGCCCGTCGCGCGCGGTGATCTCGAATTTGTAGAGGGCGCCCTCGCCCACCCCCGGCAGGAACAGCTCCCAGACCCCGGAGGAGCCCAGGGACCTCATCGGGAACGCCGTCCCGTCCCAGCAGGCGAAGTCCCCGACGACCCGCACCCCCCGGGCGTTCGGCGCCCAGACGGTGAAGCGGGTGCCGGTGACGCCCTGGTGGGTCATCGGCTCGGCCCCGAGCGCCTTCCACAGTTGCTCGTGCCGCCCCTCCCGGATCAGATGCAGATCCAGCTCGCCGAGCGCGGGCAGGAACCGGTACGGGTCGTGGACCTCCTGGTCGGTGTCCTCGTACGACACGAACAGCGTGTACGCGGGCACGGCGTCGAGCGGCAGGAGGACGGAGAAGAGGCCGTCGCCCTCCGAGGCGAGATAGGTGCGCTCGCCCTCGATCACGACGCTCACGGCGTGGGCGTACGGGCGCAGGGCCCGCACGGCGACGCCGCCGCCCGGCACGGGATGAGCGCCCAGCAGGGCGTGCGGGTCGTGGTGTGCGCCGGAGAGCAGCCGTGCACGCTCCTCGGGGGGCAGGGGAGGAGCGTGCACGGCTGCTCTCCGGCGCACACCAC
>NZ_JARGEE010000170.1:0-18557 GCF_033794485.1 Streptomyces sp. MB09-02B | reverse complement strand
GTAACACAACAAAGCTTTTTTGTCTGCCGCTTCAATGTTGGATAAGAAACAGCCCCCACACACCATCGAGCCTCAGGGACAGAACATGACACTGACGCCACAGGCCGACCGGACGCGCCCGTCCGCCCACCAGACAGGAGTGCCCGATCGCGCCGCCCTGGCCGCGGCGGATCACAGCGAGCGCAAAAGCATGCTCGACACCTACGTACGCCACGAACTCGGCCGGATCCTGGGCATCGCGCCGCAGAGCGTGGACACGACGGGCCGGCCGATGTACAGCCTGGGCATCGGCTCGATCGCCGGCCTCGAACTGCAGTACCGGATGGAGGCCGACCTCCAGGTCGAACTGAACCTGCAGATGCTGCTGCTGGCCAACAGCGCCGCCGAGCTCGTCGACTGCCTGGCAGGCCAGCTCGGCGGGGCCCGCACCCTGCGGCGAAGCGGCTCCCGGGTCATGGCATGACAGGGGCGCACCCGCCGACGCCCGGCCGGCCGTCGCCCCGACCCCGCCCCGGGGGCGAGGAGTTCGCCGTCTGCGACGACCGGGTCGACCTGTGGCTGATGCGCAGCCCCGACCCGCGGGACGGGACCGCGCTCGACACCTCGGAGCTCGACGAGACGGAGCAGCGCAGAGCCGCATCCTTCATCCGCCCGGCGGACGGGCTGCTGTACGCCACCGCGCATGTCGCCCTGCGCAGACTGCTCAGCCGCTACACCCACACCCTGCCCCACGCCATCCGATTCGTCCGCGAGCCCTGCCCGGGGTGCGGCGGGGCACACGGCCGGCCGGCACTGGCGCCGACGCCGGCCCGGCCGCCCCTGCACTTCTCCCTGTCGCACAGCGCCGGAGTCGCCCTGGTGGGCGTGGCCGCGGCCCCGGTCGGGGTGGACGTGGAGCGACTGCCGCGCCAGGAGAGCGTCACGATCTGCGGCAAGGCCCTGCACCCGGGCGAACAACGCGAGCTGGCCGGTACCCCGGCGCAGGAACTGACATCCCGCTTCGGCCAGATCTGGACCCGCAAGGAGGCCTACCTCAAAGGGATCGGCACCGGACTGAGCCGTTCCCCCGCGCAGGACTACCTCGGCGCCGACGGCCGGCGCCACCCGCCCGGCTGGACCGTGCTCGACATCCCCTGCACCGCCACCCACTCCGCCGCGGCCGCCGTCCGGGGACCGGCTCCCGGCACGGTCGACGTCCGCTGGCTGCACGGGGACTGGCTCACCGCCCGAGGCGCCGGCGGCGCAGCGGACCGGCCGGGGCCGGCCGTACCGGCACTGGCCTGCTGAGGCGCACCCACCCACGGTCCCGCACCCCGGCCGACCGACGACAAGGACGTGACAGGATGAACCGCACCGCATTCGTCTTCCCCGGGCAGGGCTCACAGCACGTGGGCATGGGCAGACACCTGCTCGCCCAGCGGCCCGATCTGGTGCAGACCTACTACCGCACCGCCGAGGACGTGCTCGGCGTCCCCCTGTCGAGGCTGAGCCGGCACGGCCCCGGCCGGGACCTGGACGATCCGGCGATCTCGCAGCCGGCCGTCCTGCTCACGAGTCTGCTCACCCTGGACGTGCTGCGCGGGCGGGGTGTCGAGCCCGACGCGGTCGCGGGACACGGCCTGGGCGAGTACGCGGCACTGATCGCCGCAGGCGTTGTGGAATGGACGGACGCGCTGCGCCTGGTACGGCTGCGCGGCGAGCTGGTCGCCACGGTCGACGACCAGGTGCGGGGCGCCACCGCCGCGGTCCTCGGCCTCGACCGCCGCGCAGTGGAGCGCCTGTGCGCCCAGGCCGCCGCGGACACCGGCCGCACCATCGAGATCGCCGGTGACAACGGCCCCGGCCAGACGGTGGTTTCCGGCGAGGCCGAGGCCGTGACCCGGCTGACGCGAGCGGCACACGCGGCCGGGGCCGTCCGGGTGGCGCGACTGAAGGCCGGCGGCCCCTTCCACTCCAGCCTGCTGCGCGGCATCGAGGCGGAGTTCACCGAGGCACTGATCACCACCGAGTTCCGGGACCCGCGCATCCCGCTCATCTCCAGTGTCACCGGAGCCCGGGTGTCCACCGCCGCCGAGGCGATCGCCGCCCTGCGCAGCCAGCTCACCAGCCCGGTGCGCTGGAGCGAGGCGGTTAAGGTCCTCGCCGCGACGGGCGTGGACCGGTTCGTCGAGGCCGGGCCCGGCCTGGTGCTCGGCGGCCTGATCCGGCGTATCGCCCCGCACGCACGCGTCCACGCCACGAACAGCGCCCGCCAACTCGACCTGACCGTCGGCGCCCTCGCCGCCGCGGACAGCGCCGTCTGACCACCGACCCACGGAGAGTG
This sequence comes from Streptomyces sp. MB09-02B, assembly GCF_033794485.1. Lineage (NCBI taxonomy): Bacteria > Bacillati > Actinomycetota > Actinomycetes > Kitasatosporales > Streptomycetaceae > Streptomyces > Streptomyces sp. MB09-02B. Next base: position 16,234 of record NZ_JARGEE010000170.1, on the reverse strand, counting down.
TGCACCCACATGTCCCCCGCAGACGACACGATCCACCACCGCATCAGCGAACTGGCCGACATCAAGCACTCGGCGCGCAGCGGCCCCGACCCCGCCGCCACCGAACGCCAGCACGCCAAGGGCAAACTGACCGCCCACGAGCGGATCGGGCTGCTCCTGGACAAGGGCTCCTTCAACGAGGTGGAGCCCCTGCGCCGGCACCGGGCCACCGGCTTCGGCCTGGAGCACAAGAGGCCCTACAGCGACGGTGTGATCACCGGCTGGGGCAGCGTCCACGGCCGCACGGTCTTCGTCTACGCCCACGACTTCCGGGTCTTCGGCGGCGCCCTGGGCGAGGCACACGCGCAGAAGATCCACAAGATCCAGGACCTGGCCGAGTCGGCCGGCGCCCCGCTGGTCTCGCTCAACGACGGCGCGGGAGCCCGCATCCAGGAGGGCGTGACCGCGCTCGCCGGCTACGGCGGCATCTTCCAGCGCAACACCAGGGCCTCGGGCGTCATCCCGCAGATCAGCGTGATGCTCGGCCCGTGCGCCGGTGGCGCGGCCTACTCCCCGGCCCTGACCGACTTCGTCTTCATGGTCCGCGAGACCTCGCAGATGTTCATCACCGGCCCCGACGTCGTCAAGGCCGTCACCGGCGAGGAGATCAGCCAGAACGGGCTCGGCGGCGCCGATGTGCACTCCGCCGTCTCCGGCGTCGCGCACTTCGCCTACGACGACGAGGAGCAGTGCATCGAGGACGTGCGCTACCTGCTGTCGCTGCTGCCCGCCAACAACCGCGAGCTGTCGCCCGTCGAGCGCTCGGGCGACCCGGCCGACCGCATCAACGAGTCACTGCTCGACCTGGTCCCCGCCAAGCCCGGACAGGCCTACGACATCCGCAAGGTCATCGAGGAAGTCGTCGACGACGGCGAGTACTTCGAGGTGCATCCCGCCTGGGCGACCAACATCGTGTGCGCGCTGACCCGTCTGGACGGCCATGTCGTCGGCATCGTCGCCAACCAGCCCGCCGCCATGGCCGGCGTCCTGGACATCGAGGCCTCCGAAAAAGGCGCGCGCTTCGTGCAGTTCTGCGACGCCTTCAACATCCCGCTGGTCACCCTGGTCGACGTCCCCGGCTTCCTGCCCGGCGTGGACCAGGAGCACAACGGCATCATCCGGCGCGGCGCCAAGCTCCTGTTCGCGTACTGCAACGCCACCGTGCCGCGGATCTCGCTGGTGCTGCGCAAGGCCTACGGCGGCGCCTACATCGTCATGGACTCCCGCTCCATCGGCGCCGACCTGGCCCTGGCCTGGCCCACCAACGAGATCGCGGTGATGGGCGCCGAGGGCGCGGCCAACGTCGTCTTCCGCCGTGAGATCAACGCGGCCCAGGACCCCGAGGCCGTACGGGAGCAGCGCATCGCGGAGTACCAGGACGAGCTCATGCACCCCTACTACGCGGCCGAGCGCGGTCTGATCGACGACGTCATCGATCCGCGCGAGACCCGTGCGGTGCTGATCCGCTCGCTCGACATGCTGCGGGCCAAGCACGCCGACCTGCCCGCGCGCAAACACGGCAACCCGCCGCAGTGACGTCGCAGACCGTCCCGGCCGGGGCGCTGCGCGATAAAAGACCATGTCAGCCCATGTCAGCCCTTCGTCAACTGGCTTGCCCCGGGCTGCGGTTGGCTCCCAAACTCATGTGCGTCTCCCGAATTCCCGCCTTTATTCCATATGGTTCGAGGGTGCCGTGACTTCAGCACAGACCGGTGAGCGCTGCTATGTGCAGCGGTGTGCTCAGGCAGTCAACGCGCTGCATTCGATCTCCTATTTCACGCCTGATCTGGCAGATGAACTCGCGCAGTTCGGTGTCACCGATCCGTCGGGCGTCTACTTCGCGGGCCGGGCGTCGCCGCTCGGTGCGGTGGACGCTCCTGTCGTGACCGCGCTCTTCAGCGGCTTCGCTCCCGCCTTCGTCGCGCAGAGGGTGCCCGCGCTGTGGGACCTGGTGCCGCCCCAGCAGGCTGTCCGCGCGCGTCAGACAGCTGTGGGCGCGGCGCTCGAGCGGCTGCTCGGCGCCGAGGTCATCCGCTCGCAGGAGCTGGCGGAGGCGGCGAAGCTGGCCACCGCCGCGGCCTCGGCCTGCTCCGTGCACGGGCGCCCGCTGTATGCGGCCAACGCCGGCCTGGCCCAGCCCGAGGACCCGCACGTGGCGTTGTGGCACGCGGCGACCATGCTGCGTGAGTACCGGGGCGACGGGCATGCCATGGTGCTCGGCCATGCCGAGCTGATCGGCGTCGAGGCACTCGTCCTCGACTGCGCCAGTGAGCTCGGCATGCCGAAGGAGATCGTGATGCCCCAGCGCGGGTGGACCGAGCAGGAGTGGTCGGCCGCGCGGGAAAGGCTGCTCGAGCGCGGCCTGGTCGACGCCGCGGGGGCGCTGACCGCCCGCGGGGCCGCGCTGCGGGCCGAAGTGGAGCGCGAGACAGGCCGGCTGGGCCGGGCACCGTATGCGGTCCTCGGCGAGGCGGGTGTGGAGAAGCTGGCCCGGTACGTGCGCGACCTGGTCACCGCCGCCGCCGGACACGGGGCGTTCGTGCCGCAGCTGCGCACCTTCTTCGCACCGGACACCGACACCTGGAACCGGCTCTGACACAGCCTGGCGCCCCCTGCGGGCGCCGATGCGGTCCTCGGCCGCCGCGGCGGCCGGCTCCCACGGACCGTCAGGCACCTGCCGCGGCAGCCGGATGCAGACAGAGCACCCCGCCGCATCGACCTCATACCGCGTGAGACGAACGAGAACGAGGAGCGACCATGACGTTGACATCGGTGTCCGGGCCCCCGACCGCACTGTTCTCTCCCGAGTACTACCAGGACCCGTATCCCACGCTGGCCTGGTTGCGGGAGAACTCCCCGGTCCACCAATTCCCCTTCCCGGTCGGCGACGTCCCCACCTGGATGGTGACGCGCTACGAGGATGTCCGGGCCGTCCTGGCCGACCCCCGCTTCAGCGCGGAGAGCGGAACCTGGGGCAGCGCCGAGTTCAAGGAGGCCGGCCTGGTCGCCGCCGCGGGGACCATCCTGGAACGGGGCATCGCCGTCGTGGACCCGCCCGCGCACACCCGGCTACGCCGACTGGCCATGAGCACCTTCACCACCCGCCGGATCGAGCAGTGGCGCGAGAGCGTGCACACCCTGGTCGGCCGTACCCTCGACGCCTGCGCGGCGCGGGGCCGTTTCGACGTCATGGACGACTACGCGGGCGAGGTGGCCGCCGGCGTGCTCGGCGACATCCTCGGCTTCCGCATCGAACGGCACCGGGAACTGGTGGAGGCGCTCAACCAGGCGTTCCCCTCCGACCCTGCCCTGATCCATCAGGCCCCCGCGGCGTTCGGCCGGATCTGCGAGTACGCCGCGGAACTCGTCGAGGACAAGCGCCGCGACCCGGCCGACGATCTGACCTCGGCCCTGATCCAGACCAGCGACGACGACGGCGACCGGCTGGCCGGGGACGAACTCGTCGGCATGGTGGCCGCCATGATCATGGGCGGCAGCGACACCGTACGCGGATTCATCGGCAACGCGGTCCTCGCCCTGCTGGACCACCCCGACCAGGCCGACCGGCTGCGCACGTCGCCGGAGCTGGCCGGCGGCGCCGTCGAGGAACTGCTGCGCTACGAGGGGGCGTTGAGCACGGCGCTGTTCCGGGTCACCACCACGGACGTCGAACTGGCGGGCGTCAGGCTCCCCGCGGGAGCGCCGGTCATCGCCGGGCTGCTGGCGGCCAACCGCGATCCGCGGCACTTCACCGACCCCGAGCGCCTGGACATCGGCCGCACCGGGCAGCGGCACGTCGGGTTCGGACACGGCCTGCACAACTGTATGGGAGCGGCGCTGGCGCGCCTGGAGGGCGAGATCGCGATCCGGGCTCTGCTCGAACGGTTCCCGAACCTCTGCCTGGACGTGCCACGGCAGGAGCTGCGTTACATCGACAGCTGGGCGATCCGCCGACTGACGCGGTTGCCGGTCGTCGCCTCGAACCATTCCAACGCCTGAAGGGAGAGCCGTGCAAGCCACCGCTCAAGTCGATCGGACGCTGTGCCTCGGCGCGGGACTGTGCGAGGTGATGGGCGCCGATCTGTTCTGGCTGGACGAAGAGGGCATCGCCGTCGAGCAGCCGGCCGAGAACAACGACGACGACCGCCTCGAACGGCTGAGGGAGATCGCCGACTGCTGCCCGACCGGTGCCATCTCCATCGTCACGGCCGAGCAGTAGCCCCACCGATCCGGAAAAATCTCGACGACGGGTGAAGACGTGAAAGAAGCAGTCGACACGGACGTGATCGTGGTGGGGGCGGGGCCCGCGGGGCTCATGCTCGCTGCGGAACTGCGGCTGGCCGGTGCCCAGGTCATCGTCCTGGAAAGGGAGAGCGGACCCACCGCGGAATCCCGCGGTATGGGATTCACCGCGCGCACTCTGGAAGTGTTCGACCAGCGGGGGCTGTTGCCGAGGTTCGGTGAACTCAACCGGTCGCCCGGCGGCCACTTCGGCAGCGTGCCGGTCGACTTCGCGGTGGGCGGGGGCACGCACGCCAGTGTCTCCGGCGTCCCGCAGTCGCACACCGTGTCGGTGCTGGGGGAGTGGGCCGCGCAGCTCGGCGCCGACATCCGACGCGGCCACCGGGTGACCGGCCTGTCCGACACCGGTGAGCAGGTCCAGGCCCGGGTGCAGGGCCCGCACGGGGAGCAGCGACTGGCGGCGCGGTATCTGGTGGGCTGCGACGGCGGCCGAAGCACGGTGCGGCAGTCGGCCGGTTTCGACTTCCCCGGTACCGACGCCACCGCGGAGCTGCTGCTGGCCGATGTGACGGGACTCGACCCCGGCGGGCTGGGAGCGGGCGAACGGCACCCCGGCGGCATGCTCCTGGCCGCGCCGCTGCCCGGGGGCGTGGTGCGCGTGGTGGTCTTCGAACACGGCCGCACGCCACAGCCGCGTACGGAGCGGCCCTCGTTCCATGAGGTGGCGGACGCCTGGAAACGGATCAGCGGAAAGGACATCTCCCATGCCCGCGCTGTGTGGGTGAGCTCCTTCGGGGACGCCTCGCGCCAGGCGAGCCAGTACCGCCGGGGGCGGGTGCTCCTGGCCGGGGACGCCGCGCACATCCACCTCCCGGCCAGCGGGCAGGGGATGAACGTCAGCGTCCAGGACGCCGTGAACCTCGGCTGGAAGCTCGGTGCCCTGGTGACCGGCCGGGCCGGTGAGGAGCTCCTCGACACCTATCACACCGAACGGCACCCGGTCGGTGCGCAGCTGCTGAAGAACACCCGGGCCCAGGCGGCGCTGTTCCTCGGCGGCCAGGAGATGCAGCCCCTGCGTGAGGTGCTCGCCCAGGTGTTCCGCGGCGAGGAGGCGGCCCGGGTCCTGGCGGGACTGGTCAGCGGCCTCGACATCCGCTACGACGTCGGCCCGGGCGACCACCCGCTGCTCGGGATGCGGATGCCGACAACGGAACTGGTCCTCGACGACGGCCGCAAGTCCACCAGCACCGCACTGCTGCACACGGCGCGTGGTCTGCTGCTGGTCCTGGGCGCGGACCCCGGCCCGGCAAGGACCGCCCGCGCCTGGGCGGACAGGGTGGACGTGGTCACGGCGCGTGCCGTCCACGCTCCGCAGCCCGGCGGGCCGGCCGAGCCGGAGGCGCTGCTGATCCGGCCGGACGGATACGTGGCCTGGGTGAGCGGCGACGGCGACCTCGACGCGGCCCTGCGGCGCTGCTTCGGCGAACCCGCCGAGTGAACCGACCCGCAGACCCGACCGCACCCAGGAGACAGCCATGACCGAATCCGCGGCCCGGCCGACCGCCGGCCCGGACATCACACGTCCCGATTCCCGCACGACCTACCTGGGCCACTGGTTCGTGGACGGCCCCGAGCAGGGGCCCGCGGTGCTGGACGAGCTCGTGGACGCCTGGCAGGCATCGCCCTGGCCCGAGGGCATCCTGACGTTCTCGTGCTACCTGAGTGCCGAGAGCGACACCGTGATGACGTACGCGCAGTGCACGAACGACACCGTCTACCGGCCCTTCGCGCGCGGCCTGAACCTGCCCCCGGGCCCGGCGACCGCGGATCCGATCGAGTACCGCCTGCACCGCAGCGTGGTGGCCCGCCCGGCCGCCGGGCCCCCGAAAACCGTGGCCGTCGCCAGCTTCGACGTGGACGGTTCGGAGCGGCAACGGCGCATCGTGGCCGCGATCGTCGGCAACCTGGAGAACGCGCCGCCCGACGAGCAGGCGGGGCTGATCGCCTCGAACTTCCATCTCAGCGTCGACGGCACCCGCGTGATCAACTTCGCGGAGTGGACGGACGACGAGGCGCACATCGCGTTCCTCGACGGCGCCACCCGCCACCGGTCGCTGCAGATCACCAACGACATGCCCGGAGTCCGCCCCCTCGGCTACCGCCGCTACCACCTCTACCAGAGCCTGGCCCGCTGAAAGGACGCTGCGCTCCGCGCACCCGACGCGGACGGTGACCACGGACCTGGCCCTGCCCCTGCCGGGCGGCGGGGCGCAGACCGGCGCCGGTCTGCGCCCCGGCCGATTCCCCGACAGCGGTCCGCTCACCGGCATCCGTGCCTGGCCGCCCAGCCCCCAGCCCCCTCACGAAAGCAGGACAGCCGTGCGCGTAGTGATCGCCACCTTCCCCTCCACCTCCCACCTCTACCCCGTCATCCCCCTGGCCTGGGCCCTGCAGAGCGCCGGCCACGAGGTGCGGGTGGTGGGACATCCGGGTATGGGAAGCGACGACATGACGGCCACGATCACGGGAGCCGGCGTGCCGGCGGTCCCTGTCGGAGAATCCGTCGTCGGCGACAGCCCCCGGGACGAGGACGAAGGCGCCCACCTCGACATACCGGCGGATGCCTTCGCACTCGACGTCCTCGACAGCGACCCCCGGGAGCTGCGGCTGCTCCAGGACCGGCTGCTTTCGATCATCTCCCAGTGCTATCCCCTCGACGACACCGACAAGGGCATGGTCCCCGAACTGATCGACTTCGTCCGCTCCTACGGACCCGACCTCGTCCTGTGGGACCCGCTGTGTCTGCCCGCCGCCGTCGCCGCCCGCGTCGCCGGCGCCGCTCACGCCCGCATCCTGTGGGGCCAGGACAAGCTGGGCTGGGTGTGGGACCGGGCGAGCCGACGCTCCGCCGACCGGGACCCGATGGCCCGCTGGATGCGCCCGCTGCTCGACCGGTACGGACTGACCTTCACAGAGGAGATGCTCCTCGGCCAGTGGAGCGTGGACCTGGTACCGCAGGCCGCGCGGCTGCCCCTGGACACCCGGACCGTCCCGCTGCGCTGGGTCTCGTACAACGAGGCATCGGTCGTCCCGCAGTGGCTGCGCGAGCCGGCCGAGCGGCCTCGTGTCTGCCTCACCCTGGGCGTCAGCTCCCGCCACCTCTTCGGCAAGGACATCGGGTTCCCGCTCCAGGACATGCTGGACACCGTCGCCGGCCTGGATGTCGAGGTCGTGGCCACACTCAACCAGGCCCAGCTGACCGGCCTGGACCGGATCCCGGACAATGTCCGCGTCGTGGACTTCGTCCCGCTCAACCAGCTCCTGCCCACCTGTTCGGCCATCGTCCACCACGGCGGCTGGGGCACCTTCTCCGTCGCCGCCCAGCACAGGGTTCCGCAGATCATCCTCCCCGTGCCCAGCTGGGACGAGCGGGTCGCCGCCCGCTACATCCGCGACCGCGGCGCCGGGCCCCTGCTCGACCCGGCCGCCCTGACCCCCGAAGAACTGCGCCGCCAACTGCTGAGCGCCCTGAACGACCCCGAGCGCCGAGCCGGAGCCGACGAGCTCCTCGCGGACCGCATGGCCGCCCCGTCCGCGACGGAGATCGTGCCGGTCCTGGAACGGCTCACCCGGCACCACCGCCGCTCACCCCTCGGCTGACCCTCCTCCACGGCCCCCGCCCAGGACGAGCAACGAAAGAAGGAATCTCCCCCCATGACCTCTGCTGCCCTCCCGTTCCCCTTCCCCGAAGCAGACCGTGCGGATTGCGGCATCGTGCTGGTCACACCGCTGTACGTCGGCTCGGCGGACGCCCAACGCGCCGAGGTCGAACGCGTCATGGCGCCCTACCGCGAAGGCCCGCTGCCCGAGGGCATGCTCTCCCTGTCCGCGTTCGTCTGCACCGAGGCGGAGAACGTCCTGACCTACGCGCAGTGGGTCTCGGACGAGGCCTACCGCGAGCACGCCGACCGTACGGCCGCGGACCGGCCCCGCGACGCCGCCGAGCCCGTCCGATACCGGTACTACCGCGGCCGGGCCCTGGAACCCGCGAGCGTGCCCACCCTGCTCGTACCGCCCGTCTTCGACGTCGACGGCCGCGAGCGCCAGCGGCGCGCGGCGGACAACCTGCTGGACGGCCCGTTGGGCACACCGTTTCCCGGTCTGGTCTCCTCGCACTTCCACCTCAGCCTCGACGGCACACGCGTCCTGAACTGGGCCCACTGGGTGGACGAGGAGGCCCACCAGCGCTTCATGCGCAGCGAGCGGCCCAAGGAGTGCTTCGAGGCACTCACGATGCCCGGCGTGCGCGGCATCGGCGGCAAGCGCTACCGGCTGGCGGAATCCGTGACGCGAGAAGCACGGCGATGACTTCCACGAGGCGAAGGAGCAGGGCCGCCGGCCCTGCTCCTTCGCCTCGACCCTCCCGAGCCGGCCACCGCACGCGCTGCCCCGCACCGCCGGGGCGGCGAGGCCTGACGGGCCGTCACGTCAGGTTCCGGACAAGAGCTGTCAATTCCGGGCAACTCGATTGCGTCTTCCGCGTACTCCGAAGAAGATTGTCCCCAGAGTCCGGCAACCGGGTTCTCCGGTGAGCCGGCACCATCTTTCCTCCGCCCGTGGTATTCCCCAGGCGCGTGCTCCAGCGCCCCGTCATGCGGCGGTTCTCCGGACCCGCCGGAAGCACCGGGCATCGGCGAGGAACGCCAGAAGCGGTGCGGCAGCGACGCACCGGCGCCGCCCGCGAGCCGACTCCCGCCCGTCGGCCGCCGGCGTCCCGGCCCCCGGCCCGCGGGGCGCGCGGAGAGCCGCGGCCGCGCAGCGCGTGGGCACGGCACCGTCCCGGCGGCCCGTTCACCGCCGCTCCCCGTAGCCGCATCCGCTCCTGCGACGCGCCCCGTTCCGCGCCCAGCGACCCGCCCGCCCGCCTGTGACGAGAAGACCCGAACAAGGAGACCCGCATGGCTTCGTTCGCTTCCGCTCCCGCCCTCGCGCCCGGCGAGCCGGAGGAAAGACTGCGCACCCTGCAGGACCGGGCCCAGCTGGCCGGCCTGGTGGACCGCTTCGTCCACGGACTCGACTCACCCGCCCGCCCGGCCGAGGACTGGTACCGCTCGCTGCTCACCGAGGACGTCCGGCTCACCCTTCCCAACGGCAGCCACCAAGGCATCACCGGGCTGCCCGCGTTCATGGCCGAGCCCAGGACGAAGTGGGCCGCCACCCAGCACTACGCCACCAACTGCCTCGTCGACATCGACGGCGACCAGGCCTCCGTGCGCGCCAACGTCCACGCCGTGCACGTCCCGCACGACCGATCCGCCCCGCTGTTCACCGGCGGCGCCCACTACGACGTACGGGCCGAGCGGACCGGGGAGGGCTGGCGGGTGGCGCAGCTGGACGTGACCGTGCTGTGGACCGCGGAAGCACGGCGCGGATAACCCGAGTGCCGGCTCTTCTCGCACCTGCCCATCGAAGCGGAAATACGAGCATGCCCCCGAAACCGGGGTGAGAGGGAGAATCCCATGAAAGCCCTGGTGTTGTCCGGCGGGTTGGGGACCCGTCTGAGGCCCTTCAGCTACTCCATGCCGAAGCAGCTCATTCCGATAGTCAACAAGCCGGTTCTCGAGCATGTTCTGGAGAATGTGCGGCGCGTGGGCGTCACCGAGGTCGGCATCATCGTCAGCGACCGCGCACCGCAGATCCGCGCAGTCATCGGCGACGGCTCCCGGCTCGGCCTGCGCGTCACCTACATCCGGCAGGACGAACCGTTGGGCCTGGCCCACTGCGTCACCCTGGCCCGCGAGTTCCTGGGCGACGACGATTTCGTCATGTTCCTCGGTGACAACATGCTGCCGGACGGCGTCGAGGAGATCGCACAGGAATTCATCGACAACCGCCCCGCGGCCCAGATCGTCGTGCGCAAGGTGGCCGATCCGCGCGCCTTCGGCGTCGTCGAACTCGGCCTGGACGGCCGCGTCGAACGGCTCGTGGAGAAGCCGGAGAACCCCCGCAGCGACCTCGCTCTGGTCGGCGTGTACTTCTTCACGCCCGCCATCCACCAGGCGGCGTCCGCGATCAGCGCCAGTGCCCGCGGCGAGCTGGAGATCACGGACGCCCTCCAGTGGCTGGTCACCCAGGGCGCGCAGGTCGTCGCCAGCCAGTACGACGGCTACTGGAAGGACACCGGCCACGCCGACGACGTCCTGGACTGCAACCGCAAGCTGCTGCAGGCCGTGGTGGCCTCCGTCCGCGGGGACGTCGACGAGAGCAGCGTCCTGATCGGCTCGGTCGTCGTCGAGGAAGGGGCCAGGGTGACCGGCTCACGGATCGAGGGACCGGTCATCATCGGCGCGGGCACCCTGGTCGAGGACAGCCACATCGGCCCGAACACCTCCATCGGCCGCGACTGCGTGCTGAGCTACACACGCCTGGACTCCTCGATCGTCCTCGACGGCGCCACGGTCACCGAGGTGCGCGGCCTGCACGGCTCACTCATCGGGCGGATGGCGAGCATCGGCCCCGCGGACGTGGGCACATCACACCACCGGCTGGTCGTGGGCGATCACGCCAGGATCGAGGTCGCGGCATGAGGATCCTGGTCACCGGCGGTGCCGGGTTCATCGGATCGCACTACGTGCGCACCCTGCTTCACGGCGCACACCAGGGCTGCGAGGACGCCCGGGTCACCGTCGTGGACAAGCTGACCTATGCCGGCAACCGCGACAACCTCCCCGAGCAGCACCCGCGCCTGGACTTCGTCCAGGGCGACATCTGCGACCCGACCCTGCTGCTCGACCTGCTGCCGGGACACGACGCCGTGGTGCACTTCGCGGCCGAGTCGCACGTGGACCGCTCCCTGGAGTCGGCCGCCGAGTTCGTCCGCACCAACGTCGGCGGCACACAGAACCTGCTGGAGGCCTGCCGGGCCACCGGCGTCGAGCGGATCGTGCACGTCTCCACCGACGAGGTCTACGGCTCCATCGACGAAGGCTCCTGGACCGAGCAGTGGCCCCTGCTGCCCAACTCCCCCTACGCCGCCTCCAAGGCCGCCTCCGATCTGATCGCCCGCTCCTACTGGCGCACCCACGGCCTGAACGTGTCGATCACCCGCTGCTCCAACAACTACGGGCCCTACCAGCACCCCGAGAAGCTGATCCCGCTCTTCGTCACCAACCTGATGGAAGGCCTGCAGGTACCGCTGTACGGAGACGGCCGCAACGTCCGCGAGTGGCTGCACGTCGACGACCACTGCCGGGCGATCGCACTCGTCCTGAACAAGGGAAGGGCCGGAGAGATCTACAACGTCGGCGGCGGCAACGAGCAGACCAATGTGCACATCACCGAGCGGCTGCTCGACCTGTGCGGCGCGGACGGCTCCCGGGTCCGCCGGGTCGCCGACCGCAAGGGGCACGACCTGCGCTACTCGCTCGACGAGACCAAGATACGAGAAGAGCTCGGGTACGCCCCGCGCATCCCCTTCGAGCAGGGCCTGGCGGACACCGTCGCCTGGTACCACGACAACCCCGGCTGGTGGAAAGCCGTGAAGCACCCCAGCCAGAACACCGGCCGGCAGGGCCTGGAAGGGACATCATGAACGTCCACAAGGAACTCATTCTCGACGAGACCAGCAAGTTCCACCTGGACACCCAGGACGGCGGCTCCTTCGTCCCCGGTACCACCGAGATCTGGCCCGCCGGCGCGGTCCTCGACCAGAGAGACCGTACCGCCCTGGTCGAGGCCGCCCTGGAGATGCGGATCGCCGCGGGACCGAGCTCACGCAAGTTCGAGTCGCGCTTCGCACGCAAGCTGAAGCGCCGCAAGGCGCATCTGACCAACTCGGGCTCCTCGGCCAACCTCCTGGCCATGACGGCGTTCACCTCGCACCTGCTGGAGGACCGCCGGCTGAAGCCGGGCGACGAGGTGATCACCGTCGCGGCCGGCTTCCCCACCACCGTCAACCCGATCATCCAGAACGGTCTGGTACCCGTCTTCGTCGACGTCGAGCTCGGCACGTACAACACCACCGCGGCCCGCATCGCCGCGGCGATAGGCCCACGCACCCGGGCGATCATGATCGCACATGCCCTGGGCAACCCCTTCGAGGCCGCCGAGATAGCCCAACTCGCCGAGGAACACGGCCTGTTCCTGATCGAGGACAACTGCGACGCGGTCGGTTCGACCTACGACGGACAGCTGACCGGCACCTTCGGCGACATCACGACGGTCAGCTTCTACCCGGCCCACCATCTGACCATGGGGGAGGGCGGCTGCGTACTGACCTCGAACCTGGCCCTCGCGCGGATCGTGGAGTCCCTGCGCGACTGGGGCCGGGACTGCTGGTGCGAGCCGGGCGAGACCAACAAGTGCCTCAAGCGGTTCAAATACCAGATGGGCACCCTGCCCGAGGGCTACGACCACAAGTACATCTTCTCGCACGTCGGTTACAACCTGAAGGCGACCGACATCCAGGCTGCCCTGGGACTGACCCAGCTCGACAAGATCGACGAGTTCTGCGACGCCCGCCGCCGCAACTGGCGCCGGCTGCGCGACGGCCTGGAGGGCGTACCCCACCTGATCCTGCCCAGGGCCACCGAACGCAGCGACCCCAGCTGGTTCGGGTTCGCGCTCACCGTCGACCCCGAGGCACCCTTCAAGCGGGCGGAACTGGTGCAGTTCCTGGAGGACCGCAAGATCGGCACCCGGCGGCTGTTCGCCGGAAACCTGACCCGGCACCCGGCCTACATCGACCAGCCGCACCGTGTCGTCGGCGACCTGACCAACAGCGACATCATCACCGAGCAGACCTTCTGGGTCGGCGTCTACCCGGCACTGACCGACCAGATGCTCGACTATGTCGTCGCGTCGGTGAAGGAGTTCGTGGGCGCCCGCCGATGACCGCGACCCGCGCCCGCAGCGCCCGGGCACACCGTCTCCACACAAAGACGTCATGCGGCCGGGCGCTCGCCGCAGCCCACGGACAGCGGCGCGGATGCTCCGCACCCACCCTGTCCCGGTGCGCTCTGCACTGATTTGACGGAACTTGGCACAGGTCTGAAGCGGCAGGCCTTGAAGTGTTCCTTGCGAGCGAAGAGAGTTGTGGCCAGGCTCCGCTGCCCTGACCGGCGCGAAAACCTCCCGCCGGTACGGGCCGGTTCCGGAGCCGCACGCACCCCATCCAGGACGCTTGTCCGGCCGACTCGTACCAGGCCCCGCCGAAGGCCTGTCGTGACATCCCCTCCGACCGAAGAGGGGCGTCACCGAGCCCCCGTGCGAGGCCGTCCGGGGCTGAAGCAGGCAGAGGTTGACCTCAAGTGCGCTTCACGTTCTAGCGTCCATGACGCAGCAGGCCAGTCACCCCCCAGAGACAGGGAACTTCATGACCTCCGTAGCCGCGCCCCGCGCGAGCCGAAAAGAGTGGATCGGATTAGCAGTGCTGGCGATGCCGACCCTGCTGATCGCGATGGACATGACCGTCCTGCACCTGGCGGTGCCTGCGCTCACGGCGGACTTGCAGCCGAGCACCTCGCAGATGCTGTGGATCATGGACATCTACGGCTTCCTCGTCGCCGGACTGCTGATCACGATGGGAACACTCGGCGACCGGATCGGACGACGCAAGCTGCTGCTGACCGGCGCCGCCGCCTTCGGCGTGGCCTCCGTGCTCGCCGCGTTCTCCACCAGCGCCGAGATGCTCATCGTGACCCGGGCACTGCTCGGCGTCGCCGGCGCGACGCTGATGCCCTCCACCCTTTCGCTGATCCGCAACATGTTCCACGACGCGGCACAGCGCACGGTCGCCATCAGTGTCTGGATGACCTGCTTCGCGGTGGGCGGCGCCCTCGGCCCGCTGCTCGGCGGCTTTCTGCTCGACCACTTCTGGTGGGGTTCGGCGTTCCTGATCGGTGTCCCGGTCATGGCCCTCCTGCTGGCCCTCGGCCCGGTGCTGCTTCCCGAGCACCGTGACAGCGACGCCGGCCGGCTGGACCTCGTCAGCGCCCTGCTGTCCCTGATCGCGGTCCTGACGGTCGTCTACGGCCTCAAACTGGTCGCCGAACACGGCGTCGGCTGGCAGAGCGCCGCGTTCATGGGGCTCGGCCTGATCGTCGGAGCCCTCTTCATCCGCCGCCAGAAGACGCTCCCCGATCCGCTGGTCGATCTCCAACTGTTCCGCGAGCGCACCTTCAGCGTCTCGGCCGTCCTGCTCACCCTCGGCATCCTCGTGATGGCCGGCTCACAGCTCTTCACACTGCAGTACCTCCAACTGGTCCAGGGGCTCTCCCCGCTGCAGGCCGGCCTCTGGTCGCTGCCCAACGCGGCAGGCCTGATGGCCGGCGCCATGACGGCCCCGGCGCTCGCGGCGAAGATCCGTCCGGGCTTCGTCATCGCCGGAGGCCTGGTCGTCGCGGCCGTCGGCCTGACCATGCTCACCCTGGTCAGCGCGGACGCCGGACTGGGCATCCTGGTGGCGTCATCGACCCTGATGGGTGCGGGCCTCGGCCCGATGGCCGCCCTGGGCACCGACCTGATCGTCGGCGCGGCCCCGCCCGAGCGAGCCGGTGCGGCGTCGGCGCTCTCCGAGACCGGAACCGAGCTGGGAGCCGGGCTGGGCATCGCGGTCCTCGGCAGCATCGGCTTCGGCGTCTACCGCAGCGAGATCGGCGACACCATGCCGGCCGGTGTGGACGACGAGGCGGCCCGCGAGTCGCTCGGCGGGGCCGTGGACGTGGCCGGGAAACTCTCCGGCCAGGCCGGCGCGGACCTGCTCGCCGCCGCCCGCGAGGCCTTCGTCCTCGGGCTGCAGGTGACGGCTGTCGTCAGTGCCGCAGTGGCCGTCGTCCTCGCGGTCGTGGCAGCGACCCTGCTGCGGGACAGCAAGCCGGGAGCCGCCGGCCACGGGGAGGCCGCGGACGGCGCCCCGAACGCCGCGACACCGCAGCCCGCCCTCCAACGCGTGCGCGAGGTCGTCACCGACGCCTGAACCGCCCAAGGGCACACCCCTTCGCACCACCACCGGCGCGGCAGGCCGGACCGACGTCCCGCCGCGCCGGCCACGAGAGCCGGAAGGCACACATCATGGAGCGCTCGGACCGCGCAACCACCCGGGTCGAGGTCGTCGCGGACGTCATCTGCGCGGCGTCCTACATCGCCTACGTACGGCTGGAGCGCGCGATCGGGCGGGTGCGGGCCGACGGGGCAGAGGTGGAGGTCGTCTTCCGACCCTTCCAGCTCGCCCCCGACGCGGGCTTCACCGGAGAGCCGCTCCTCGAGGTCCTCGCCGAGAGGTTCGGCGGGCATGTCGTGGCCGAGACCGAGCGGGCGGCCGCGGACGCGGTGCACGACGGCGTCAGGCTCGACTACGGGCGGGCGCTGGCGGCCGACACCTTCGAGGCACACCGCCTCATCGCCTCCGCAGCGGCGCGCGGCCTGGCCGAGCCCATGGTCGAGCGGTTGTTCCGGGCCCACTTCACCGACGGCCTGAACATCGCCGAGGCCCCCGTCCTGGACCGGCTGGCCGCCGAGAGCGGTGTCACGGCCAATGACGCCTCCGCCGCCGAACTGCGCACCGAACTCTCCCGCATCCGGGCCCGCGGCATCCGCTCGGTGCCGCGGATCTCCATCGACGACGGGCCCTGGCTGACCGGGGCGCAGCCGGAGACGACGTACGAGAGGGCACTGCGCTGTGCCGGCCCGACGCGGTGACCACCGTCCCGGACCGCTTCCCCGTCATCTCCCGCGGCAGGAGCGCCTGCCCGCCCATGTCGATTGGAGCCCCCATGCGGGTCTTGTTCGCGGTATTCCCGGCCACGGCACATCTGCATCCCATGACGCCGCTGGCATGGGCACTGCAGAGCGCGGGTCACGAGGTGCGGGTCGTCAGCCACCCGGAAATGGCCGGCCCCATCAGCGCCGTGGGTCTCACCCCGGTCCCCCTCGGACAGACGGTGGACCCCAAGGC
>NZ_JARGEE010000016.1:0-47092 GCF_033794485.1 Streptomyces sp. MB09-02B | reverse complement strand
CCCTCACCCTCCCCGAAGTGGAGACCCTCGCCCGCACCGCCCACGCCACCCAGACCGACAAGGCCGGCCACCCCTACACCGAACACCTCCAAGCGGTAGCCCACGGCGTAGCCACCCGCGGCGGCGACCCCGACCAGATCGCCGCAGCCTGGCTGCACGACGCCATAGAGGACAACGCCCTCACCGAGGAATGGCTGACCCACGCCCTCCTGACCCCCCGCACGAAGGCCATCGTCCGAGCCCTCACCAAACACCCCGGCGAACCCCCGGAGGCCTACGCCGCCCGCATCCTCGCCACCCCCGGCGCCCTCCTGGTCAAACAGTCCGACCTGGCCCACAACGCGAACCCCACCCGCCTGGCCGTCCTGGACACCCCCACCCGCACCCGCCTGACCGCCAAGTACGCCCACATGCGAAACCTCCTCGGCCTGCCGGACGAACCGGCAACCGAGGAGGTGAGGTGACGCTGCCCCGGGGGGGGGCTAGCCCTTGGCGCCGACCTTCCCGCGCTCCCGAGCCAGTTCGGCGGCGTCCCTCTTGAACGCCCACTCCATCTTCGGCTCCATGGCGAACCGGAACATCCGCTGCACCGGCGGCGTGCACAACACGGTGATGACGGCCGCCGCGAACACCGTGACGACGAGCTCGCCGAGCGGCTGGTACACCCACGCGTTGGCGTCGTACCAGTCCCAGAACCGCGACCCCTTCGCGAGGAACCCGTGCAGCAGGTAGCCGTACAGCGTGCCCGCGCCCAGCACGGTGAACCACATCTTCCGCCGGGGCACCCAGGCGAAGAAGCAGGTGGTGAGCACCATGGAGCAGCCGAAGAGCGCGAAGGTCATGACGACCCCGGCCCACCACGGCGCGCCCAACTCCTGTGCGCTGTCACGGTGGTAGAACCACGCCGAGTTCATGTGCGGCCCCACCCAGTACGCCATCGCCAGCGCGGCGGCCGCCACCGGCACGGACAGCATCCGCACCTCACGGCGCCGCATGAACTGGAAGTGCGCGGGCTTCATGAAGAGGCCGACGACGAAGAACGGCAGAAACTGCAGGACGCGTTGCAGGTCCAGGTCGTCGCCGATGTCGGGCGAGACGGACGCGAGCGCCGCGATGCCGAGCGCCACCGGGATCGGCCAGCGCACCACCTTCCACAGCGGGGTCGTCAGACGCCACACGAACAGCGCGATCAGGAACCAGGTCAGGTACCACGGGTCGAGCAGGCTGATCGGGTGCGAGGGATCGTCGTTGCCGTACCGCTTGAAGAAGGAGTACGCGATCTCGAAGAGGACGTACGGCACGGCGATGCCGGTGATCAGCCGGCGGAGCCGGTCGGCGCGCATGTCGAAACTGCGCGAGAAGTAGCCGGAGATGATGATGAACGCCGGCATGTGGAAGGTGTACACGAACATGTACAGCGCCTCGGCGGCACGGCTGTGGTCGGTCAGCGGCTCCCACGCGTGCCCCATCGCGACGAGCACGATGGCGAGGTACTTGGCGTTGTCGAAGAACGCGTCACGTTGTTTGGCCGGTCTGGCGTCCGGGGAGGCGCCACCTGGCGTCGGGTGAGGGGACGAGGACTTCAGCGAGCGCGGACTCGGCACTCCGTCGGCCGGCGACTGTGGTGACTGTGCCGGTGGGAGCGGCGCCCTGGACCGGTCGTGCGGTCGCAGCGAGTTCGTCACAGACCTTCCCTCCGATGAATCCGGAGGGCGGTCCGAGCACTCGCTGCGCAAGCGGGGGACGAGGCAGCGGTGAACATCTGAGGCACCCTAGCGTTGTCTGTGCGATTTCGTAAAACCACCGACGTGAATCCTGTATTGAGGGGTACGTGTCACTCACGGGTACCCAGGATTCGGTGAAGTGTGCCTCGGGCAGAACATCACCGTCCGTACACCTCAAGGCACATGGCATGCGACGATCTGTCCGCATTCATCCCGACTAAATGGTGCATACCGTGCGCAGGCGATTCCGGTGAAATGTCCGGTTAATTACCGCCCTGGGTGCGCTTCTTGGTGTGTCTGTGGCAACAATTCGAATTCCCTGCGCCCAGGTTGTGTGTGCATGGAAACGATCACCCCGAATTCACGTCCGAAGCCGACTCGTTGACCGGGGACGGGGGTGGCGCGGGTGCGGTGCCGTGGTCGACGTTGCCTCAGCCCCTGCATATGACGGCCTGGTTGGTGGCACGATGGTTCTGGCGGGGTGCGCGTGGGGTCGGCGCCCCGGGCCGGGAGTGCGGACCGACCGAGGGTGTGATCTGTGTGGCCATTTCGCTGTCAGTGGTGCTCTTGCTGGGGATCATCCTGGTGGTTCTGATGCGGGGAGGGACGATCAAGGCCGGTCCGGCCGTCGTCGCCATCCTCTTCGGCTTCTTCCTCGCCTCGACGGGCATGGCCGACGACATCCAACGCTTCCTGAACTCGATAGCGGACACGATCAACTCGATCCAGTTCTAGTGACCGTCCGCTCTAGTGACCGTCCGCTCCAGTGACCGTCCGCGCGGCCGTCGCGCGGGGGACAGTCAGGACAGAAGTGCCGGGATCGGGATGGTCGGGATGGTCCGGCCCGCGTCCACCGTGGGACTGAGGCTTCCGCTCCTGGCGTCCCAGTCCAGGCTCCGCACGGCCCGTCACGGAACCTCGTACGTCCGGTCGATGTTGCGGATCAGGACGACGGTTCGGTCGTAGCGTACGAGCGGAACCAGCTGGATCCCTTCCCACGACGGCGGCGACGCTCAGCGGGCTGATGAGGCCCGAGACCTTCACGACCGTCACCCCTGGCAGGGACCAGATGCCCAGGGCCACGGCGCCCGCGGCGACGGCGACAACCAGGGCAGCCGTCACCTGCCGGTCCAGCCAAGGCCTCACTCGATGCATCAGCGCTCCCTTCGGCAGCAACGCTCGTCGCAGCCGGGTCCTTCCGTTCAGGGCAGCCGTGAAAAGCTCGGAACTGCGATGTGTCTCCCGCCCGAGGGGCACGCGGGGCACGCGGGGCACGCGGGGGACACATCGGACTGAAACGACCCCCGGAAGCGACTCAGGGCCAGGCCGAGGAGAAATCCTCTGCCTGGCCCTGAGCCATCTGGAGCGGGCGACGGGAATCGAACCCGCGTAGCTAGTTTGGAAGACTAGGGCTCTACCATTGAGCTACGCCCGCACACCGCGCGCCGCAGGTCGGAGGACCGCGGCACAGAAGGCATCGTAGCGGGTCGGACGCCCCGGCCGCACACCCCTTCCGGTCGCGCCCCCCGACCGCTCCCGCGCCCGCCGTCGCGCGCGCCCGCACACTCGGTAAATCCGGCAACCGCACGGGCTGCGGGCATGTACCCTACGTGTCGCACCAGACGGGGTGTGGCGCAGCTTGGTAGCGCGTCCGCTTTGGGAGCGGAAGGCCGTGGGTTCAAATCCCGCCACCCCGACCACCGCGCCGGTACGGCGCCCGCCACCGGCAAGATCACCTTTTGGGGCGTGTACCGCCTGCGGTTACTATGCAAGCTGCGCGCCCGTGTGTCTGCACTCTCACGTCTCTCAAGGGCCGCGAATCCGCTGAAGCCCCGCCACCCCGGCGGGGGACATCGGCAGAACCCCAAGAAGTCAGCCCCCAAGGAGACCGAACCGTGAAGAGCGCCGTGGAGACCCTGAACCCGACCCGGGTTCGGCTCAGCATCGAGGTGCCCTTCGAGGAGCTCAAGGACAGCCTCGACGCGGCGTACAAGAAGATCAACCAGCAGGTCACGGTGAAGGGCTTCCGCAAGGGCAAGATCCCGGCCCGCGTCATCGACCAGCGGTTCGGCCGCGGTGCGGTCCTGGAGGAGGCGGTCAACGACGCGCTCCCGAAGTTCTACACCGACGCGGTCAACGAGGCCGAGCTCAACGTCCTGGGCCAGCCCGAGGTCGACATCACGGAGCTGAAGGACGGCGAGACGCTGAACTTCACCGCCGAGGTCGACGTCCGCCCGACCATCGAGATCCCGGACTACTCCGGCATCGAGGTCGAGGTCGACGCCGTCGAGGTCACCGAGGAGGACATCGAGAAGGCGGTCGAGCAGCTCCGCGAGCGCTTCGCCTCCACCTCCCCGGTCGAGCGTGCCGCCGAGGACGGCGACGTCGTGACGCTCGACCTCGAGGCCAAGGTCGACGGCGAGGTCCTGGAGGACGGCGTCGCCGAGGGCGTCTCGTACACCATCGGCTCCGGCGAGCTGCTGGACGGCATCGACGACGCCGTGAAGGGCCTGGAGGCCGGTGGCGAGACCACCTTCACCTCCGAGCTCAAGGGCGGCTCGGCGGCCGGCAAGGAGGCCGAGGTGACCGTCAAGGTCTCCCAGGTCGCCGCCCGTGAACTCCCGGCCCTGGACGACGAGTTCGCCCAGCTCGCCTCCGAGTTCGACACCCTCGAGGAGCTGCGCGCCGACAGCCGCAAGCGCCTGGAGAACATGAAGCAGTACGACCAGGCCACGCAGGCCCAGGAGCGCGTCCTCGAGAAGCTGCTGGAGCTCGTCGAGGTGCCCGTCCCCGAGAAGCTGCTCGAGGACGAGATCAACACCCGCAAGCACAACCTGGAGCACCACCAGCTCGGCCAGATGGGCCTCGACCTCGAGAAGTACCTCGAGATCCAGGGCAAGACGGTCGAGGAGTTCGACGCCGAGACCAAGGAAGCGGCCGTCAAGGGCATCAAGACCCAGTTCGTCCTCGACGAGCTGGTCGCCAAGGAGAAGCTCAACGTCAACCAGGAGGAGCTCACCGAGCACCTCATGCGCCGCGCGGCCTCCTCCGGCATGTCCCCGGACCAGTTCGCCCAGGCCGTCGTCCAGAACAACCAGGTCCAGCTCCTCGTCGGTGAGGTCGCCCGCGGCAAGGCTCTGGCCCTGGTCGTCGAGTCCTCCACCGTGAAGGACACCAACGGCGAGGTCGTCGACCTGGACGACGACGAGGAGGAGACCACGGAGGGCTCCGCCGAGGCCACCGAGGAGACCCCGGCGGCCGCCGCCGAGGCCGAGGAGAAGGACCCCGAGGCCTGATCGCTCCGCTGATCGCCTGACGACGGGCCCCTGGATCACTTGTGACCCAGGGGCCCGTCGGCCTACCCAAGGGGCGCGGGGAACTGCGCGACCAGCCACGTACAGGCCGCACCCGCCGATCCACCTGGCGTGGCAGACGCGTCTGCGGCTTGTTCCTGGCCGGTCGCGCAGTTCCCCGCGCCCCTGTCCGGGCCGGGAGCCACAAGGCACCCGCTCGACCCAGCGGAGCGCACACGCATGCGCTGACAGCGAACAGTTCCCTCTGCGGGATTCACCGGCGGAGCCACCGCGTTAGGGTCCATGAATACGAGGGCGGAGCCGTCGGGAAAACGGCTCGGCCCCCGGAAGGGAAACGTGAAGACGGCCCGGCGCCGTCGTAAGACGAGCAGGTGGATACGTGACGAATCTGATGCCCTCCGCCGCCGGCGAGCCTTCCATCGGCGGTGGCCTCGGCGACCATGTCTACAACCGGCTGCTCAACGAGCGGATCATCTTCCTCGGCCAGCCGGTCGACGACGACATCGCGAACAAGATCACCGCACAGCTGCTGCTCCTTGCCGCCGACCCGGACAAGGACATTTACCTGTACATCAACAGCCCTGGCGGTTCCATCACGGCCGGCATGGCGATCTACGACACCATGCAGTACATCAAGAACGACGTGGTGACCATCGCCATGGGTCTCGCGGCCTCCATGGGGCAGTTCCTGCTCAGCGCGGGCACCCCGGGCAAGCGCTTCGCGCTGCCGAACGCCGAGATCCTGATCCACCAGCCCTCCGCGGGCCTGGCGGGCTCCGCCTCGGACATCAAGATCCACGCCGAGCGGCTGCTGCACACCAAGAAGCGCATGGCGGAGCTCACCTCCCAGCACACGGGGCAGACCGTCGAACAGGTGACGCGCGACTCGGACCGTGACCGCTGGTTCGACGCCTTCGAGGCCAAGGACTACGGCCTCATCGACGACGTCATCGCCACCGCCGCGGGCATGCCGGGCGGCGGCGGCACCGGGGCCGGGCAGGCGTGACGGCACCCGCCGGCACGCAGACCCCCGTAACGCCCCCAGCCGACCGCCTCAGCCCCTCTCAGGCTCCCAGGAGACACAAGTGAACGACTTCCCCGGCAGCGGCCTCCATGACGGCGCACGCTCCCAGTACTCGGGCCCGACGGCCGAGTCCCGTTACGTCATCCCGCGCTTCGTCGAGCGCACCTCGCAGGGCATCCGCGAGTACGACCCGTACGCGAAGCTCTTCGAGGAGCGGGTGATCTTCCTCGGCGTGCAGATCGACGACGCCTCCGCCAACGACGTCATGGCGCAGCTGTTGTGCCTGGAGTCGATGGACCCCGACCGGGACATCTCGGTCTACATCAACAGCCCCGGCGGCTCCTTCACGGCGCTCACCGCGATCTACGACACGATGCAGTTCGTGAAGCCCGACATCCAGACGGTCTGCATGGGCCAGGCGGCCTCCGCCGCCGCGATCCTGCTGGCCGCCGGTACGCCGGGCAAGCGCATGGCGCTGCCGAACGCCCGCGTCCTGATCCACCAGCCGTACAGCGAGACGGGCCGCGGGCAGGTCTCCGACCTGGAGATCGCCGCCAACGAGATCCTCCGGATGCGTGCGCAGCTGGAGGAGATGCTGGCCAAGCACTCGACCACGCCGATCGAGAAGATCCGCGAGGACATCGAGCGCGACAAGATCCTCACGGCCGAGGACGCGCTGTCGTACGGCCTGATCGACCAGATCATCTCCACGCGGAAGATGAACAACGACAACGTCCGCTGACCGCGAAAAAGCTGTAATGTCTGCCGCCCCTTGGCATGGTTGGCACCGTTTGACCCAGTGCACGACAAGGTGCACGACAAAGCGAACCGTGCCAAGGGGGGCCCGAACGGGGGGCCCGGCAAGGTACCGTCGACATAAGGCAGCACCAGGAGCCGCTGGATTGAAATCGTCCAGTCGTCTCCCAGGCGAAGGGGAAGCACACCGTGGCACGCATCGGTGACGGCGGCGATCTGCTCAAGTGCTCGTTCTGCGGCAAGAGCCAGAAGCAGGTCAAGAAGCTCATCGCAGGGCCCGGTGTGTACATCTGCGACGAGTGCATCGACCTCTGCAACGAGATCATCGAGGAAGAGCTCGCGGAGACCAGCGAGGTCCGCTGGGAGGAACTCCCGAAGCCCCGCGAGATCTACGAGTTCCTCGAGGGGTACGTGGTGGGCCAGGAGGCGGCCAAGAAGGCGCTCTCCGTAGCCGTCTACAACCACTACAAGCGGGTCCAGGCCGGTGAGAACGGCGGCGGTCAAAGCCGCGAGGACGCCATCGAGTTGGCGAAGTCCAACATCCTTCTGCTGGGCCCCACGGGCTCCGGCAAGACCCTCCTCGCCCAGACCCTCGCACGCATGCTGAACGTCCCGTTCGCGATCGCGGACGCGACCGCGCTGACGGAGGCGGGGTACGTCGGAGAGGACGTCGAGAACATCCTGCTGAAGCTCATCCAGGCGGCCGACTACGACGTCAAGAAGGCCGAGACCGGGATCATCTACATCGACGAGATCGACAAGGTGGCCCGAAAGAGCGAAAACCCGTCCATCACCCGCGACGTATCGGGTGAGGGCGTGCAGCAGGCCCTCCTCAAGATCCTCGAAGGCACGACGGCCTCGGTCCCGCCCCAGGGCGGACGCAAGCACCCGCACCAGGAGTTCATCCAGATCGACACGACGAACGTCCTGTTCATCGTGGGCGGCGCCTTCTCCGGCCTGGAGAAGATCATCGAGTCCCGGGCCGGCGCCAAGGGCATCGGCTTCGGCGCCACGATCCGCTCGAAGCGCGAACTCGAATCGAAGGACCAGTTCGAGGACGTCATGCCCGAGGACCTGGTCAAGTTCGGCATGATCCCGGAGTTCATCGGCCGTCTCCCGGTCATCACCTCGGTCCACAACCTGGACCGCGAAGCGCTCCTGCAGATCCTCGTCGAGCCCCGCAACGCGCTGGTGAAGCAGTACCAGCGCCTCTTCGAACTCGACGGCGTGGAGCTGGACTTCGAGCGCGAGGCCCTCGAAGCCATCGCCGACCAGGCCATCCTCCGCCAGACCGGCGCCCGCGGCCTGCGCGCCATCATGGAAGAGGTCCTGATGTCGGTCATGTACGAGGTCCCGTCCCGCAAGGACGTGGCCCGAGTGGTCATCAACGCCGACGTGGTCCGCTCCAACGTCAACCCGACGCTGATTCCGCGCGATGCGCGGGGGCGGGGTCCGGGGGAGCAGAAGACGGCGTAACTCGTCGGCGTTACACACACATCGAGGGGCCCTGGTCAACTGACCAGGGCCCCTCGTGGTTGGCAGAGTGTCAGGCCTCGACGCGCACGTCGTTGCGCAGCTTGGCCGCCAACTGGGCCGCCTCGTCGATCGTCGAGCTCTTGCCGGCGGCCATGGCGGCCATATCGATGGAGATCACATACGCGACCGTGCTGTGGTCACCCCAGATGCACACCGGCAGCGTCATGGTCTTGCCGCCTTCGGAGCCCTCGCTCTCCTGGCACTTCATGATGCCGTTCTCAAAGCCCTCGGGTGTGACTTCCTGCGGGCTGCCCACGAGCTTGCCGTCGGAGCCGGACCCCTTCTCGGACTCCGCCTTCATGCTGGCGAACATCGCGTCGATGACCTTCTCCGGGTCTTCGACCGTGCCGTACACCCCGGAGAAGGTCAGGTTCTTGGCGGTGATGCCCTCACCCGAGGTGTAGGTCGAGCGGACGTCCTTGGGGTCCTGAACACCCCAGTCCTCCGTCTGCTTGATCTCCTTGTCGGTCATCCCACTGCTGCTGCCGCCGTCGCCCTTCTTGTACTCGCCGTCGATGACGGTCGCCGGCGTAGTCAGCTTGTGCGGCCCGTCGTCCGCGATGTCCCCGCCGCCACCGCCGCCGAGGACGAAGTACGCGCCCACCGCGACCGCCGCCACCACCGCGACCGCGCCCAGGATGATGCCGACCTTCTTGCCGCCACCCCCGGAGGGAACCGGCGGCTGCGGCACCGTCGGGTAGGGCTGCTGCTGGCCGTACGGGGGCTGCTGACCGTACGCCTGCTGCTGGCCGTACGGCGGGGTCTGGGGCGGAACGCCCTGGGGAGCCTGCTGGGGGTACCCGTAACCCGGCTGCTGCGGCGGCGCCTGCTGCGGGTAGCCGTAGCCGGGCTGGGGGGCGGCCTGCGGCGGCTGCTGGCCGTAGGGGCCCGGCTGGCCGCCCGGCTGACCGTACGGTCCGGGCTGCTGGGGCTGCCCGCCGTACGGGCCCGGCTGGTTGTGACTCATGTTCTGGGTTCCCCTCCAGATGCTTATGTGTTCCTGACATCCTGGCGCAAAGTCGATGGGTGCCACGCACTGGGGGGCACACCGTTACGGAAGAATCCGGTTTCGGGACCACCCCGTGACACCCCTAAACTGAGCGGGTGACCGAGAACGCTCAGCAGCAGCCTCCAGCGCCCGCCACCGATCTGCCGACCCAGTACGCGCCGGCCGATGTAGAGGGGACGCTGTACGAGCGCTGGGTAGAGCGTGGTTACTTCGCGGCCGACGCCAAGAGCGACAAGCCCGCGTACACCATCGTCATCCCCCCGCCGAACGTCACCGGCAGCCTGCACCTCGGGCACGCCTTCCAGCACACCCTCATGGACGCCCTGACCAGGCGCAAGCGCATGCAGGGGTACGAGTCGCTGTGGCTGCCCGGCATGGACCACGCCGGCATCGCCACCCAGAACAAGGTCGAGCAGCAGCTCGCCGAAGAGGGCAAGTCCCGCCACGACTTGGGGCGCGAGGAGTTCGTCGAGCGCGTCTGGCAGTGGAAGGAGGAGTACGGCGGCAAGATCCTCGGCCAGATGCGCCGCCTCGGCGACGGAGTCGACTGGGACCGCGAGCGGTTCACGATGGACGAGGGCCTGTCCAAGGCTGTCCAGACCATCTTCAAGCGGCTCTACGACGACGAGCTGATCTACCGCGCCGAGCGCATCATCAACTGGTGTCCCCGCTGTCTGACGGCCATCTCCGACATCGAGGTCGAGCACCAGGAGGACGCCGGCGAACTGGTCTCCATCCGGTACGGCGAGGGCGACGACAGCCTCGTCGTCGCCACCACGCGTGCGGAGACGATGCTCGGCGACACCGCCGTCGCCGTCCACCCGGACGACGAGCGCTACCAGCACCTCATCGGCAAGCTGATCAAGCTGCCGCTGACCGACCGCTCCATCCCGGTCGTCGCCGACACCCACGTCGACCCGGAGTTCGGCACCGGCGCGGTCAAGGTCACGCCGGCGCACGACCCGAACGACTTCGCGATCGGCCAGCGCCACGACCTGCCGTCCATGACGATCATGGACGAGCACGGCGTCATCACCGTCCACGGCCCCTTCCTCGGCCAGGACCGCTTCGAGGCCCGCTCGGCCGTCGTCGGCGCGCTGCGCTCGCAGGGCCGGATCGTCGCCGAGAAGCGTCCGTACGTCCACTCCGTCGGCCACTGCTCGCGCTGCAAGACCACCGTCGAGCCCCGCCTGTCCATGCAGTGGTGGGTCAAGGTCGCACCCTTGGCCAAGGCCGCCGGTGACGCCGTCCGCGACGGCCGGGTCAAGATCCACCCCGAGGACATGTCGAAGCGCTACTTCGACTGGGTCGACAACATGTACGACTGGTGCATCTCGCGCCAGCTGTGGTGGGGCCACCGCATCCCCGTCTGGTACGGCCCGAACGGCGAGACGGTCTGCGTCGGCCCCGACGAGCAGCCGCCCACCGGCGAGGGCTGGACCCAGGACACCGACGTCCTGGACACCTGGTTCTCCTCCGGCCTGTGGCCGTTCTCCACGCTCGGCTGGCCCGAACAGACCGAGGACCTGCGGAAGTTCTACTCCACGGACGTCCTGCTCACCGGTCACGACATCATCTTCTTCTGGGTCGCCCGGATGATGATGTTCGGCCTGTACGCCATGGACGGCGAGGTCCCCTTCAAGACCATCGCGCTGACCGGTCTGGTCCGCGACGAGCGCGGCAAGAAGATGTCGAAGTCCTTCGGCAACGTCGTCGACCCGCTCGACTGGATGGACAAGTACGGCTCCGACGCGCTCCGCTTCACCCTCGCGCGAGGCGCCAACCCGGGCACCGACGTCCCGATCGGCGAGGACTGGGTCCAGGCCTCCCGCAACTTCGCCAACAAGATCTGGAACGCCACCCGCTTCGCGCTGATGAACGGCGCGACCGTGGAGGGCCCCCTGCCGGAGGCCTCGAAGCTCTCGGCGACCGATCGCTGGATCCTCGCCCGTCTCAACGAGACCGTCGAGCAGGTCGACGCCCACTACGAGGACTTCCAGTTCGCGAAGCTCAGCGAGGCGCTGTACCACTTCGCGTGGGACGAGGTCTTCGACTGGTACGTCGAGCTGTCCAAGACGACGTTCATGGCGGGCGGCGAGCCGGCCGAGGTCAGCAAGCGCGTCCTGGGCGAGGTCCTGGACGTCACCCTGCGCCTGCTCCACCCGGTCATCCCGTTCGTCACGGACACCCTGTGGACGACGCTGACCGGCGGCGAGTCCCTCGTCATCGCCGACTGGCCGAAGGACAGTGGCTTCCGTGACGACGCCGCCGAGCGTGAGATCGAGCTGGTCCAGCAGGTCGTCACCGAGGTCCGTCGGTTCCGCGCCGACCAGGGCCTCCAGCCCGGCCAGCGCGTCCCGGCCCGGCTGACCCTCGACGGTACGGCCCTGGCGCCGCACGGGGCCGCGATCCGCCAGCTCCTGCGCCTCCAGCCGGAGGGCGAGGGCTTCGCGGCCACCGCGACCCTGCCGGTGGCGGGTGCCGAGGTCGCCCTCGACCTCTCCGGTGTCATCGACGTCGCCGCCGAGCGCAAGCGCCTCGCGAAGGACCTCGCGATGGCGGAGAAGGAGAAGGCCCAGGCCACGGCGAAGCTCGGCAACGAGGCGTTCCTCGCGAAGGCGCCGGACCAGGTCGTCGACAAGATCAGGGGCCGCCTCGCCAAGGCGGACGAGGACATCGCCCGCATCGCCGCCCAGCTGGAGCGACTGCCGCAGGCGTAGCCGTGCGCAGGCAGGCGAAGGCCCCGGTGCTTCCAGGCGCCGGGGCCTTCTGCTGCCCGCAGGTGAGCAGGGCGGGAAAGGGCGCAGCCCTTCAGGGGCGCGGGGAACTGCGCGAGAAACCACCACGCACCCGCAGCCGCCACCCGACCCGTATCCCCGAGCTGTGAGGCGCCCCCGGTCCCGCGGAGCCCGACTCGTAGACTGGCCCCGTGAGCGAACGCAGTGACCCGCAGCCCGACCCGATCGACCCGACCGATCCGACCGATCCGTTCGAGGAGATCATCGCTGCGGAGACCGACCGGGATCCGGACCTCGCGGTGATCGAGGCCGGCAGCCGTACCCTGCGTGCCCAGGGCGGCGCACCGCAGGCCGACGTGCCGACCAGGCCCACCGACCCGGCCGTCGACAAGGCCCTGCGCGACGTCGAGGCCGGCCTCGCGACCCGCTGGGGCGAGACCAAGCTGGACCCCTCGGTCACGAGGATCGCCGCGCTGATGGACGTCCTGGGCGAGCCCCAGCGCTCGTACCCCTCGATCCACATCACCGGCACCAACGGCAAGACCTCCACGGCCCGCATGATCGAGGCCGTCCTCGGCGCCTTCGAACTGCGCACCGGTCGGTACACCTCCCCGCACGTCCAGTCGATCACCGAGCGCATCAGCCTCGACGGCGCCCCCATCTCCGCCGAGCGGTTCATCGAGACGTACGAGGACATCAAGCCGTACGTCGAGATGGTGGACGCGGGTCAGGAGTACCGGCTCTCCTTCTTCGAGGTGCTGACCGGCATGGCGTACGCCGCCTTCGCCGACGCGCCCGTGGACGTCGCGGTCGTCGAGGTCGGGATGGGCGGCACCTGGGACGCCACCAACGTCATCGACGGGGACGTCGCCGTCGTCACCCCCATCGACCTCGACCACACCGACCGGCTGGGCACGACGCCCGCCGAGATCGCGGTCGAGAAGGGCGGGATCGTCAAGCAGGACGCGACCGTGATCCTGGCGCAGCAGCCGGTGGACGCGGCGCAGGTGCTGCTGAAGAAGGCCGTGGAGGTCGACGCGACCGTGGCCCGCGAGGGTCTGGAGTTCGGTGTCGTCTCGCGGCAGGTCGCCGTCGGCGGACAGATGCTCACCCTGCGCGGGCTGGGCGGTGAGTACCCGGAGGTCTACCTCCCGCTGCACGGCCCGTACCAGGCGCACAACGCGGCCGTGGCGCTCGCCGCCGTGGAGGCGTTCTTCGGCGTCGGTTCGCAGCGGCCCGAGCCGCTCGACATCGACACGGTCCGCAAGGCCTTCGCTGCCGTGTCCTCGCCGGGCCGGCTGGAGGTCGTACGGCGGTCCCCGACCGTCGTGCTGGACGCCGCGCACAATCCGGCGGGCGCCCGGGCCACGGCCGAGGCCGTCGGTGAGGCGTTCGACTTCAGTCGGCTGATCGGTGTGGTCGGGGCGAGCGGCGACAAGAACGTGCGGGGTGTCCTGGAGGCCTTCGAGCCGATCTTCGCCGAGGTCGTGATCACGCAGAACTCCAGTCACCGGGCGATGGACGCCGACGAGTTGGCCGGCATCGCGGTGGAGGTGTTCGGCGAGGAGCGGGTGCAGGTCGAGCCCCGGCTGCCCGACGCCCTGGAGGCGGCGATCACGCTCGCCGAGGAGGAGGGCGAGTTCGCGGGCGGTGGCGTCCTCGTCACCGGTTCCGTCATCACCGTCGGCGAGGCCCGGCTGCTGCTGGGGAAGGGCTGAGTTCCACGACATGCGTACTCTCTGTGCTTCGACGCTGATCGGCGAGTTCTTCGTGATCGGCTTCGCGGGGCTGGTCGCCATGAAGGACCCCGACCTGGCCATGTCCACGGTCTGGACGGTCAGCGGCATCGCCATGTTCTTCTGCGTCCTGCTGTGCGGTCTGGTCACCAGGCCCGGTGGGATCCAGCTCGGCTGGGCGCTCCAGATCGCGCTGATCCTCTCCGGGTTCTTCGTCCCGACCATGTTCTTCATGGGCGCGGTCTTCGCCGCCCTGTGGTGGGCCTCGGTCCACTTCGGGCGGAAGGTCGACGAGGCCAAGGCCCGGTTCGCCGCGCAGGCCGCCGGCGAGGCAGGCGCTTCCTGACGCTGCGTAACACCCGGCGGGACCCGCCCTGTAGCCTCTGAGCTCCGCACCCGCGTGAAACGAAGGAGTCACCACAGTGAGCCAGCGCACCCTCGTCCTGCTCAAGCCCGACGCCGTCCGGCGGGGCCTGACCGGCGAGATCATCAGCCGCATCGAGCGCAAGGCCGGCTGGCAGATCACCGCGCTGGAGCTGCGGACCCTCGACCAGGACACGCTGGAGCAGCACTACGGCGAGCACAAGGGCAAGCCGTTCTACGAGCCCCTCGTCGCGTTCATGGCCTCGGGCCCGGTCGTCGCGCTGATCGTCGAGGGCGAGCGTGTCATCGAGGGTGTGCGGGCGCTCGCCGGTCCGACCGACCCGATCGCCGCCGCGCCCGGTTCCATCCGTGGTGACTACGGCGTGATCGTGCGCGAGAACCTCATCCACGCGTCGGACTCCGAGGAGTCGGCCGAGCGCGAGGTCAAGATCTTCTTCCCCGGGCGCGCGTAGTAGCGTTCGCGACGGCGGGGGCCGGCGAGTCCGCTCGCCCCCGCCGCCCGAACACTTGTGGAACACCCGGAACAACCGCCCCGACATGCGGGGCAGTTCCGGAACACCCGGCCATCACCCACACGGCCCACACCCCGGCTGACCAGCCAACCCCGCCGAAATTGGGCCGTACAACGGCATATGCGCGGCGATCGGGGGAACGCGCACCCTCGATGGACCGTCTCCAGAGGCGAGGCGGCGCATCGCATGCCCACAATGGCGAAGACCCTCGCGCAGTGTTCGTGCGGGCGAGACTACGATGTAAGCCTTCACGTCACAGCACCCACTTCGCCGACCCGAAAAAGCCCTGAAAAGCCCTCAAAAGCCGTCAGTGCTCCGCTTGGGAAGGCCACACGAATCCTGATGGGGAACTCAATGTCGTTCATCGGCCGTGACATGGCTGTCGACCTCGGGACCGCCAACACGCTGGTGTACGTCAGGGGTCGCGGGATCGTACTGAACGAGCCGTCCGTCGTCGCGATCAACACCAACACCGGTGGCATTCTCGCGGTCGGCGCGGAAGCGAAGAAGATGATCGGGCGGACCCCCGGCAACATCGTTGCCGTACGTCCGCTGAAGGACGGTGTCATCGCCGACTTCGAGATCACCGAGCGGATGCTCCGCTACTTCATCCTGAAGATCCACAAGCGGCGGTATCTCGCCCGTCCCCGGGTCGTCGTCTGCGTGCCGTCCGGCATCACCGGTGTCGAGCGCCGCGCCGTCATCGAGGCGTCCTCCCAGGCGGGCGCCCGTCAGGTGCACATCATCGAGGAGCCCATGGCCGCGGCCATCGGCTCCGGCCTGCCGGTCCACGAGGCCACGGGCAACATGGTGGTGGACATCGGCGGCGGCACCACGGAGGTCGCGGTCATCTCCCTCGGCGGCATCGTCACCGCCCAGTCCATCCGCGTCGCGGGCGACGAGTTGGACAACGCGATCATCCAGCACATCAAGAAGGAGTACTCGCTCCTCCTCGGTGAGCGGACGGCCGAGCAGATCAAGATCACGATCGGTTCGGCGTACGACCTCGACGCTGACGAGCACACCGAAATCCGCGGCCGGGACCTGGTGTCCGGGCTGCCCAAGACCGTCGTCATCTCCGCCGGGGAAGTGCGGAAGGCGATCGAGGAACCCGTCAACGCCATCGTCGATGCCGTCAAGACGACCCTCGACAAGTGCCCCCCGGAACTCTCCGGCGACATCATGGACCGGGGCATCGTCCTCACCGGCGGCGGCGCCCTGCTGCGCGGTCTCGACGAACGGCTGCGCCGGGAGACCGGAATGCCGATCCATATCGCCGAGGACCCGCTCGACAGCGTGGCGCTCGGCTCGGGCAAGTGTGTCGAGGAGTTCGAGGCGTTGCAGCAGGTGCTCGACGCCCAGCCCCGCAGATGACTTCACCCTTCGATTCCGCCGTACGGGACGTTCTCTTCTCGTGCGGCGGATCGTTGATATCGAGGCATAAGCTCCCACAAAGCGCCCCTGTTGTTCCCGTTCCGGGATTCCCAGGGGCTACCCGAATTCCCCCGATCCTGTCGAATTCCTATGAGGAAGGCACGGCCGCCGCACGTGAGGGACACACGAGAGAGCCGGCTGCTCCTGGTGCTGCTGGTCGCCGTCGCGTTCGCGCTGATCACGGTGGACATCCGCGGCGGAGAGGACTCACCGGTCGACGGTGCCCGACGTGCCGCCGCCACCGTCTTCGGCCCGATCGAGGACGGCGTGTCGACCGCCGTCGACCCCATCGGCAACGCCATAAGCGCCGTCCGTGACTCCGGCACCCGCCACGACCGCCTCGCCGCGCTGGAGAAGGAGAACGCCGAACTGAAGGCGGCCCTCGGCAGCGACGACCGCAACGGCAGCCGGGTCGAACAGCTCGACAAGATGCTGAAGACCGCCGCGAACGGCCGGTACGGCATCAAGGGCGCCGAGGTCATCGCCATAGGAGCGGCCCAGGGCTTCTCGTGGACCGTCACCATCGACATCGGCACCAACGACGGCATCACCCGCGACATGACCGTCCTCAACGGCAACGGACTGGTCGGCCGCGTCACCACCGTCGGACCGAACACCGCGACCGTCCTCCTCGCCAACGACCCCGACTTCACCGTCGGCACCCGGATGGAGGCCACCGACGAACTCGGCTTCGCCTCCGGCCAGGGCGACCGGCCGCTGCGCGTCGAACTGCTCAACGGCAAGGCCAAGGTGAAGGAGGGCGACCGCCTCGTGACCTTCGGCTCCCAGGCCGACAAGCCGTTCGTCCCGGGCGTCCCGGTCGGTGTCGTCTCCCGCGTCGACCCCTCCGGCGGCGACCTCACCCGCACGGTCTACGTCAAGCCGTTCGTGGCCTTCACCCAGCTGGACATCGTCGGCGTCGTGGTCCAGCCGCCCCGCAAGGACCCGCGCGACACCGTCCTGCCGGCCAGGCCGAAGGCCACCCCCACGCCCACCGTGACGGTCACGGTCACCCCCGGCGCGGACGAACCCGGCGAAGGCGCCGACGGACAGCCGCAAGAGCAGTAGACGTAGGACAGTAGGAGCTGACCCCCTGATGCGTTTCAACCGGATGCTGCTCTCCACCACCCTGGTGATCGTCGCCCTGGTGATCCAGGTGAGCGTCCTCGCCAGACTCCATCTCCCGGGCGCCGTCCCCGACCTGGTGCTCCTCACCGTGCTCGGCCTCGCCCTGGTCTACGGCCATGTCGGCGGCGCCCTGATCGGCTTCGGCGCCGGGCTGCTGTCCGACCTCGCGCCCCCCGCCGACCACGCGGCCGGCCGGTACGCCCTCGTCCTCTGCGTCATCGGCTACCTCGCGGGACTGGCCAAGCCCGAGACGGGCCGCCTGAAGTCGGCGACCGGACCGATGGCCGTGGTCGTCGTCGCCGCCCTCGGCTCGACCCTGCTGTACGCCGGTGTCGGCGCCCTCGTCGGAGACGACGCGGCCCGCCACGTCGGCCTGCCCAGCCTGCTGTTCACCGCCGCGCTCTACGACCTGCTGCTCGCGCCCTTCGTCGTCCCCGGTGTCATGGCGCTCGCCCGCCGGGCCGACAACGACCCGCTCGCCGAGACGGGCAGCGCCGCCAAGGCCGCCGACGTCGCCTCCGGCTGGCTCTCCTCCGGCACCGGCCTGCGCATCGGCAACCAGCGCGGCGGGTTCCGCATCAAGGCCGCGCGCTCACGGATGGCCAGGGCGGGACGCATCAAGGGGGTCAAGCGGCTGTGACGGCACGGCACATGACACCGCGCATGACACCCGGGGCGGGCGCGGCAACGGATGCGGGAACGGATGCGGGAACAGATGTGGGAACCGATCACCGCCGGGCGGTGTACCCCATGTACCAGCACTCCGCGCACGGCCCGCACGAGCAACACCGGCACAGGCACCACCCGCACACGCTCTGAGAGGGGGAGACAGGCAGTGACCAACATCCCGGAGACCGGGCGGACCCCACGGGTCCAGATCCGGCTCGTCATCATCCAGATCCTCGTCTTCTCCCTCCTCGGCACCCTCGGCGGCCGCCTCTGGTACCTCCAGATCCGTGAGGGCGATGCCTACGCCAAGGAGGCCTCCGGCAACCACGTCCAGCAGGTGGTCCAACCCGCCGTGCGCGGCTCGATCCTGGACGCCCGCGGCGTGCCCATCGCGGACAACGAGACCCGCCTCGTCGTCTCCGCCTCCCGCACCGACCTGCTGAAGATGGACGACGACGGCAAGGCCGTCCTCACCAAACTCGCCGGCGTCCTGGACATGAAGCCCGAGGACGTCATGGACAAGACCCGGCTCTGCGACTCGGAGACCCCCCAGCCCTGTTGGAACGGCTCGCCCTACCAGCCGATCCCCATCACCGACGAGGCCACCGCCAAGCAAGCCCTGCAGATCCGTGAGCGCTCCGAGGACTTCCCCGGCATCACCGCCGAACCCCAGGCCGTCCGCCGCTACGCGAGCCCCGGAGGCTCCAAGACCTCCCAGGTCCTCGGCTACCTCTCCCCGGTCACCGACGAGGAGATCACCAAGGCGCAGGACACGGACTCGCCGTACCTCCGCTCCGACCAGGTCGGCCGCTCCGGCCTGGAGCGCCAGTACGACAAGGAACTGCGCGGCAAGGCCGGCGTCACCCGCTACGAGGTCGACAACCTCGGACGGGTCATCGGCGAGGCCGAGGCCGACCCCGCCCAGCCCGGCGCCAACCTCGTCACCAGCATCGACGCCCGGGTGCAGCGCATCGCCGAGTACGAACTCAACGAGGCGATGAAGGAAGCCCGCAAGCAGAACGACCGCAACACCGGGACCAACTACAAGGCGGACTCCGGCGCGGTCGTCGTGATGGAGGCCAAGACCGGCCGTGTTGTCGCCATGGCCTCCAACCCGGACTACGACCCGAACGCCTGGGTCGGTGGCATCTCCGCCAAGGACTACGCCAAGCTCACCGGCAAGAAGTCCAACTACCCGCTGCTGAACCGCGCCATCCAGGGCCAGTCGGCCCCCGGCTCCATCTTCAAGCCGATCCCGACCGCCGCCGCGGTGAACGCCGGCTACTCCTTCAACGGCCCGTACGACTGCTCCAGTTCGTACTCGATCGGCGGCCAGGTCTTCAAGAACTTCGAGTCCCAGAGCCACGGCGGCATCAGCCTCGGCAAGGCCCTGGAGGTGTCCTGCGACACCGTCTTCTACCGCCTCGCCCACGAGGAGTGGAAGCGGGACGGCGGCATCAAGCCCAAGAAGGGCGCCAACGACTGGTTCTACAAGACGGCCCACCAGTTCGGCCTCGGCGCCGAGACCGGTATCGACCTGCCCAACGAGGTGACCGGCCGTATCCCGGACCGCAAGTGGAAGCTGGACTACTGGAAGGCCAACAAGGACGCCTGGTGCAAGTACGGCAAGAAGGGCGGCTCCTACGCCGAGCAGATCGCGTACGAGAACTGCCTCGAAGGCAACCGCATGCGCGCCGGTGACTCCGTCAACTACTCCATCGGCCAGGGCGACACCCTCGTCACCCCCATCCAGATGGCCACGATCTACGCGGCCATCGCCAACGGCGGCACCCTCTACGACCCCACGGTCGGCAAGGCCGTCATCAGTGCCGACGGCAAGAGCGTGCAGGAGATCGCACCCAAGTCGCACGGCAAGCTGCCGATGACGAAGAAGACCCACGACGAGATAGACGAAGCCCTCGAAGGAGTCGCGACCCGTGGTACGGCCGCCTGGCGCTTCCAGGGCTGGCCGCAGGAGCAGATCCCGATGCACGCCAAGACGGGTACGGCGGAGGTCTACGGCAAGCAGACGACCTCCTGGTTCGCCACGTACACCAAGGACTACTCGATCGTGATGACGATCTCCCAGGGTGGTACGGGCTCCGGCGCCTCGGCGCCCGCCGTGCGCAAGCTCTACAACGCGCTCTACGGCGTCTCCGAGGAAGGGAAGATCGACAAGAGGAAGGCGCTGCTGCCCACCCCGCAGAAGGGCCTGCCGAAGATCGAGTCCGACGGCTCGATCGACTCCCCGAAGCTGGAGTCATACCCGCCGAAGAAGTCGAAGAAGGAGGCCGCCGAGGACGGCACCCAGGCGCTCGCAGCGGGGCCGGGCGCCCGGCCGGTCTCCTTCGACGTCCCGGCGGCGATCCTCGACACGCGTGGCGGCGCCACCAACCGCGCCACCCGCCGACGCGACGATCGCGGTCGACGGCGAACGGGCGGCGGCGGAGGAGGCCGTTGTGGCAGTAGCACCGCCACCGCCACCGCCACCGCCAGCGCCAGCGGCAGTGGACGGAGGAGGTCCGGATGACCGGCAACAGCTTCTCCGTCTCCGGGTACGGACCCGAACGCACCGGCTGGACCCGGCTGTTCGCCCGTGACTCGCTCGCCCGCCGACTCGACTGGCCGATACTGTTCTCGGCCATCGCGCTCTCCCTGATCGGCGCGGCCCTCGTCTACTCGGCGACCCGCAACCGCACCGAGCTCAACCAGGGCGACCCGTACTACTTCCTGCTCCGGCACCTGCTCAACACCGGCATCGGCTTCGCCCTGATGATCGGCACGGTCTGGCTCGGCCACCGCACCCTGCGCACGGCCGTGCCCATCCTGTACGGCATCTCGGTGCTGCTGATCCTGCTGGTGCTCACCCCGATGGGTGCGACCATCAACGGCGCCCACGCGTGGATCGTCGTCGGCGGCGGCTTCTCGCTCCAGCCCTCCGAGTTCGTGAAGGTCACGATCATCCTGGGAATGGCGATGCTGCTGGCCGCCCGGGTGGACGCGGGCGACAAACCCCACCCCGACCACCGCACGGTCGTCCAGGCCCTCGGTCTCGCCACCGTCCCGATACTGATCGTGCTGCTCATGCCCGACCTCGGCTCGGTCATGGTCATGGTGGTCATCGTGCTCGGGGTCCTGCTCACCTCCGGCGCGTCCAACCGGTGGGTCCTCGGCCTCATCGGCACCGGCGCCGTGGGCGCGATCGCCGTCTGGCAGCTCGGGGTGCTCGACGAGTACCAGATCAACCGCTTCGCGGCCTTCGCCAACCCCGAGCTCGACCCGGCCGGCGTGGGCTACAACACCAACCAGGCCCGGATCGCCATCGGCTCCGGCGGGCTGCTCGGCACCGGGCTGTTCAAGGGCTCGCAGACCACGGGACAGTTCGTGCCCGAGCAGCAGACCGACTTCGTCTTCACGGTGGCCGGGGAGGAGCTCGGCTTCGTGGGAGCCGGGCTGATCATCCTGCTGCTCGGTGTCGTCCTGTGGCGGGCCTGCCGGATCGCCCGCGAGACCACCGAGCTGTACGGCACGATCGTCGCCGGGGGCATCATCGCCTGGTTCGCGTTCCAGTCCTTCGAGAACATCGGCATGACCCTCGGCATCATGCCGGTGGCGGGGCTGCCGCTGCCGTTCGTGTCGTACGGCGGTTCGTCGATGTTCGCGGTGTGGGTGGCGGTGGGGTTGCTCCAGTCCATCAGGGTGCAGCGCCCGATGTCGGCGTAGGGGCTCGGAGTCTCCTTCGGGGGCAGGCCTGCGCTCCCCTCCGAGGGAGCGATGGTCTGCCCCTTCGCCGTATATGCGACTAGATTCATTTCATGGCGGAGACCAAGCGCGAGATCGAGCGGAAGTACGAGTCCGACGAGAGCGGCCTGCCGGACCTCACCGGTGTGGCCGGGGTCGCGACCGTCATAGACAAAGGCGTGGCGGAGCTGGACGCCGTCTACTACGACACCCTCGACGAACGCCTCGCCGCCGCCTCCATCACCCTGCGTCGCCGTACGGGCGGCAGTGACGCGGGCTGGCATCTGAAGTTCCCCGTCTCCTCCGGAGTACGGGACGAGATCCGGGCCCCGCTGTCCGACACGCTGCCCGACGAACTCGCCGGGCTGGTCCGCTCCCGGGTCCGGGCGGCCGAGCTGGTCCCGCTGGTCCGTCTCCTCTCCACCCGCGCCGTCAGCGAGCTGCTCGACGCCGACGGCAGGCTCCTCGCCGAGGCCAGCGTGGACGCCGTGGTCGCCGAGCGGCTCACCGAGGCGGGCCGGACCGCACAGTGGTCCGAGATCGAGGTCGAACTCGCGGACGAGGGCGACCCCGCGTTCCTCGACAAGGTCGAGAAGAAGTTGCGCAAGGCGGGTGTACGGCCCTCGGACTCGCCGTCGAAGCTCGCCAGGGCCCTCCAGGAGACGGCCCCGAAGAAGGGCAGGAAGAAGGACAAGACAGACCGCAAGACAGACCGCAAGACAGACCGCAAGAAGGGCCTGGAGGCCGGGGCGGCGGCTCCGGGCGAGCCCGTGACCCCCGGTGATCATGTTCTCGTCTATGTCCGCGCCCAGCGGGACGCGATCGTCGAGCTCGATCCCGCCGTCCGCCGGGACGTCTTCGACTCCGTCCACAGCATGCGGGTCGCCACGCGCCGGCTGCGCAGCACCTTCAAGTCGTTCGGGAAGGTGCTGGACCGGGCCGTCACGGACCCGATCGGCGAGGAGCTGAAGTGGCTCGCGGGGGAGCTGGGTGTCGACCGTGACCAGGAGGTCCTGACGGAACGGCTCACCGAGGCACTGGACGGCCTTCCCGAGAGCCTGGTGACGGGCCCGGTCCACGCACGGCTGCGCGCCTGGTCGGGGAAGGACGGCGGTACGGGCCCCCGGAGCGAACTGATCGAGGCGCTGGACGGACCGCGGTATCTGGACCTGCTGGAGTCCCTCGACGCCGTGATCGCGGACCCGCCGCTGCTCAAGGCCGCCCATGGCGACCCCGAGAAGGTGATCACCAAGGCGGTCACGAAGGACTTCGCCAAGGTGGCGGCCCTGGTCGAGGAGGCCCTGGCACAGCCGTCCGGCGCGGACCGCGACCTCGCCATGCACGAGGCCCGCAAGAAGACCAAGCGGACCCGGTACGCCGCCGAGGCGGCCCATGCCCTGCTGGGCAAGCCGGCCAAGGCGCTCGTCAAGGACATGAAGTCCCTGCAGAGCCTCCTCGGCGACCACCAGGACAGCGTGATGGCCCGCGAGGCCCTGCGTGACCTCGCCCACCAGGCCCACGCGGCACCGGGGGAGAGCGCCTTCACGTACGGACTGCTGTACGGCAGGGAGGAACGGCGGGCGGAGCTGGCGGAGGAGGCCCTGCCGGGAGAGTGGGCGAGGATCAGCAGGGACATGCCCTTCTGACCGGTCCACCGGTAAACGGGCGTGCGAGGGGTGCCTCCCGGGGCGTTACGCTAGATGGTCACCCTCCCCCCAGCCTCCGGCCGGGGGCCCCAGTCAGCTCACGAAGGTAACCCCCGCGATGTCTGTCGAGTCGGTCTTCCCACAGCTAGAGGCCCTGCTCCCGCATGTGCAGAAGCCGATCCAGTACGTCGGCGGTGAGCTCAACTCCACCGTCAAGCCCTGGGAGTCCTCGGACGTCCGCTGGGCGCTCATGTACCCGGACGCGTACGAGGTCGGTCTGCCCAACCAGGGCGTCATGATCCTCTACGAGGTGCTGAACGAGCGTGAGGGCGTCCTCGCCGAGCGCACGTACAGCGTGTGGCCGGACCTGGAGGCGCTGATGCGGGAGCACGGCGTCCCGCAGTTCACCGTCGACAGCCACCGTCCGGTGAAGGCCTTCGACGTGTTCGGTCTGTCCTTCTCCACGGAGCTGGGCTACACCAACATGCTGACCGCCCTGGACCTGGCCGGGATCCCCCTGGAGTCCAAGGACCGCACCCTCGACGACCCGATCGTGCTGGCCGGCGGACACGCGGCCTTCAACCCGGAGCCGATCGCCGACTTCATCGACGCGGCGATCATCGGCGACGGCGAGCAGGCCGTGCTGGACATGACCGAGATCATCCGCGCCTGGAAGGCGGAGGGCAGGCCCGGCGGCCGCGAGGAGGTCCTCTTCCGCCTCGCGAAGACGGGCTCGGTGTACATCCCCGCCTTCTACGACGTCGAGTACCTCGCCGACGGCCGCATCGGCCGCGTCGTACCGAACAGGTCGGGCGTCCCGTGGCGGGTGTCCAAGCACACCGTCATGGACCTGGACGAGTGGCCGTACCCCAAGCAGCCCTTGGTGCCGCTCGCCGAGACGGTCCACGAGCGGATGTCGGTGGAGATCTTCCGCGGCTGCACGCGCGGCTGCCGCTTCTGCCAGGCGGGCATGATCACCCGCCCGGTCCGTGAGCGTTCCATCACGGGCATCGGCGAGATGGTCGAGAAGGGTCTGAAGGCGACGGGCTTCGAGGAGGTCGGCCTCCTCTCCCTCTCCTCCGCCGACCACAGCGAGATCGGCGACATCGCCAAGGGCCTGGCGGACCGGTACGAGGAGGACAAGATCGGCCTGTCCCTCCCCTCGACACGCGTCGACGCCTTCAACGTCGACCTCGCGAACGAACTGACTCGCAACGGCCGGCGTTCGGGTCTGACCTTCGCGCCCGAGGGCGGCTCCGAGCGCATGCGCAAGGTCATCAACAAGATGGTCTCGGAGGAGGACCTGATCCGGACGGTCTCCACGGCGTACGGCAACGGCTGGCGCCAGGTGAAGCTGTACTTCATGTGCGGCCTGCCGACGGAGACCGACGAGGACGTCCTCCAGATCGCCGACATGGCGATGAAGGTGATCGCCGAGGGCCGCAAAGTCTCCGGCCAGAACGACATCCGGTGCACGGTGTCGATCGGCGGCTTCGTCCCGAAGCCGCACACGCCGTTCCAGTGGGCGCCGCAGCTCTCCGCCGAGGAGACGGACGCCCGGCTCGAGAAGCTCCGCGACAAGATCCGCGGCGACAAGAAGTACGGCCGTTCCATCGGCTTCCGCTACCACGACGGCAAGCCGGGCATCGTCGAGGGCCTGCTCTCGCGCGGCGACCGCCGCATCGGCTCCGTCATCCGCGCCGTCTACGAGGACGGCGGCCGCTTCGACGGCTGGCGCGAGCACTTCTCCTACGACCGCTGGATGAGCTGCGCGGACAAGGCCCTCGCCGACTTCGGCCTCGACGTCGACTGGTACACCACCCGCGAGCGCACCTACGAGGAAGTCCTGCCCTGGGACCACCTGGACTCCGGCCTCGACAAGGACTGGCTCTGGGAGGACTGGCAGGACGCCCTTGACGAGACCGAGGTCGAGGACTGCCGCTGGACGCCGTGCTTCGACTGCGGCGTGTGCCCGCAGATGGACACCCATATCCAGGTCGGCCCGACGGGCAAGAAACTGCTGCCGTTGACGGTCAAGCAGCCGGTGGGGAGTGCGCCGCAGAGTCACAGCCACAGCCACTGACCCGGCTGCGGCCGACAGGTCGTGAGGGGTGTCCGGAGGGCCGTTCGGAGGACCGTTCGGTCGGCCTCCGGGCACCCCTTCTCACGTACTACCGGCCGCTCACGCGGGGCGTGACGGTCGAGCCGCCGTTGACGATGTTGTCCGACGGCTGGAGTTCGACCCGGTACCAGGGGCGCGGGTTGCCTTGCTCGTCGTCGCAGTTCAGGGTGGCGTGGGGCTGGGTGTCCACCGGCACGCAGGTGGTCTCCCAGACCTGGCCCACGGTGGTGACGACATTGAACTTGACGAGCCCCTTCGAGGCGCTCGCGTGGTCACCCTTGGGCTGGCCCTTGTCCTCGCCGTGGTCCGTGCCGCTGCTCACGCCATGGTCCTTGCCGGTGTCCTGGCCCGACCCCTGGGTGTAGTCCTTGCCGGTGTCCTGGGCGTGAGCGCTGCTCGATCCCTGGCTGTGGCTCTGCCCGGTCTGCTGGGCCTGACCGCTGCTCGTGCCCTGGCTGTGGCCCTGCCCCGTGCCCTGGCTGTGGCCCTGCCCCGTGCCCTGGCTGTGGCCCTGCCCCGTGTTCTGGGTGTGGCCCTGGCTCTGGCCGGTCTGCTCGGCGTGTCCCTGGCTCTGGCCGGTCTGCTGGCTGTGGCTCTGGCCTGTGCCCTGGCCGTGCTCCTTGCCCGTCTCCTTGCCGGTCTCCTTGCCGGTTTCCTTCGCCCCGTGTCCGTAGCTCTCGCCGTGGGCGTGCGTGTTGACGGAGACACCGCAGGCGAAGCCGACGTAGCGGTCCTGCGAATCACGGCCGCCTGCGGGGAAGTTGGGGTGGGTGCTGAGGTCGGTCCACAGGAACGGGTGGGCGACCTCGCCCTGGAGGTCGCGGATGCCGGC
Organism: Streptomyces sp. MB09-02B; assembly: GCF_033794485.1. Classification (NCBI taxonomy): domain Bacteria; kingdom Bacillati; phylum Actinomycetota; class Actinomycetes; order Kitasatosporales; family Streptomycetaceae; genus Streptomyces; species Streptomyces sp. MB09-02B. The sequence goes on along the minus strand of NZ_JARGEE010000016.1, from coordinate 20,787 downwards.
GAAGACCCGTCCGTCGCTCAGTACGACCCGGAACTCGCGCTTCTTGGAGTCCTGTACCGCATCGATGTCGGAGCAGGGACCGCCGGGGCCAGTGGCACCTGTGGCACCAGTGGCACCCGTGGAACCCGTGGCACCTGTGGCACCAGTGGAGCCGGTGGCTCCCGTCTGTCCGTCCGCTCCAGCGGGGCCGACCGGGCCCTCGGGCCCGACGAGGCCGTCCGCTCCGGTGGGGCCCGTGGGTCCGGTGGCGCCCGTAGATCCCGTTGCGCCGGTGGCTCCGGTGGCTCCCGTGGGGCCTTGCTCGCCGGTGTCGCCCTGGGGGCCCTCGGGGCCTTCGGGGCCGATCTGCCCCGGGGCACCGGTGTCACCCTTGGGGCCGGTCGGTCCCTGCGGCCCGGGCGGGCCGGTGGGGCCTACCTCGCAGTGGTCGTCGTTGCCACCGAGTGCGGCCGTACGGTTCCGGTCCTGATCGTCGTACCAGTCGGGCGCCGATCCGTCGTACGCGTCCTGGTGTTGTCCGTCATCGGTGTAGTGCTGACCACCGTGATCGTCGGCGGGCGGGCATTCGTCGTTGTCGGCCCTGGTCACGGTGGAGTGCTCGGACACGCTCAGTGTTGCTGCCGCGGCGGGGCCGGCCAGTCCGGTGGTCATCGCCAGTGCGAGCGAGGCATACGTGCTGACCTTGGTCATCCTGTGGCGTGCCAGCGGGCCTATCAACGAGATCGTCCTGCGCTCAGGACTCATCTATGTGCTCCTTGTTTCAACCGGTTTGGGGTTTTTCCCCGCACTCGATCGTGAGCCTGACCCCTGTCCACCGACGCGACCAGCGAGCGGGACCGGACGAGGATGAAGATCATCAAATCGGCCTAAATCGGTCTCACGGGTGGGCTAATTCGGCATCGGCGGCAGTCATTTGTGCGATATGAGGTGGTACGTCACGCGGCCGTTGGGGCAGCGTTCCGACATCCCGGACCGGTGAGGCCGTGAAGCCGCAGACCATCTGCCTCTGCATGATCGTCAAGAACGAGGCGCGGGTGATCGAGCGCTGCCTCATGTCCGTCCGGCCGTTGATCGACACCTGGGTCATCACCGACACCGGCTCGACGGACGGCACGCAGGGCCTCATCCGCGCGGCGCTGGACGGCATCCCGGGCGAACTGCGCGAGGAGCCCTGGGTCGACTTCGGCCACAACCGGACGCGGAACATCCAACACGCCCGGGGAAGAGCCGACTTCCTGCTCACCGTCGACGCCGACCACGTACTGCGCCAGGACGCGCCGCTGCCCCGGCTCACGGCGACCTCGTACATGCTGCGCTACGACACCCCGGGCACCCAGCACCGCTTCAAGCACCTGATGCGGGGAGACCTGCTCTGGCGCTACGAAGGGGTCACCCACGAGTACCCCCACACCGACGGACCCGATGTGCAGGAGAACCTGGACGCCCTCGTCATCGAGGACCACGCGGACGGCGGTTGCCGCGGCGACAAGTTCGCGCGCGACGCCCAACTGCTCCGGCGCGAACTGGAACGCGACCCCACCAACCCCCGCACTGTCTTCTACCTGGCCAACACCGAACGTGACCTCGGCCACGCCCGGGAGGCGATCGACCTGTACGAGCGGCGTGCGGCGATGGGCGGCTGGGGCGAGGAGGTCTACTGCTCGCTGCTGGAGGCGGGAATCCTCCGGGCGGACAAGGAGGAGGACTGGCCGGGCGCCATGGACACGTTCTCCCGCGCCTGGGAGTCACGCCCCACCAGGCTCGAAGCCTGCTACGAGCTGGCCTCCCGGCTGCGGCTCCGGCGGCGCCACCACACCGCCCACGCCCTTCTCGTCGACGTCGTCGACCGGCCCGCACCGGACGACCTGCTCTTCACCAAGCCCTGGGTCTACCGGTGGGGCCTGCTCTTCGAGTTCTCCATCACCGCCCACTGGGTGGGCGACCACGCCGCCGCGCTCGGGGCGTGCGACCGTCTGCTGGCCATGCGGGACCTGCCCGAACGCGTCCGCCGCCAGGTCGAGATCAACCGGGAGTTCTCCGTACCGCACGCCGACCGGACGGACCTGTCCGCGGTGGTGCGCCGCCCCAAGGCCGCCCGGGTCGGCAAGTCGGCCAAGCCGGTGAAGTCTGCGAAGTCGGCGAGGGGTTCCGGGCGCAAGCGGTAGGCGGGGGCGGGCATGGGGGCCCACCGGCCCCGGGAGGTCGAAACTCGCCGTCGAGGGTTGGATCCGGACGACACGCTGAGGCGTCTACGTCGTCATGGACCTGGAGAAAAGGCCCGCCCAGCAACAGAAGCGCGAGGCGCGCGAGCCGTCCGAGGCGCGGCAACCGCCCGAGGCGCGGCGGGCACCTGAGGCACAGTCGGCGCCTGAGAGGCCGCCGACACCTGAGAGGCCGCCGACACCTGAGAGGCAACCGGCGCCCGAGGGGTGTCTCGTCGTCGCGATCCGGATTCCCGTGCGGATCGTCGTGCTCGTGCTGGTCGTGCCGGTGCGCATGGTGTGGGACGCGCTGGTGGTGGGCGGGCGGCTGCTGACGGACACCGTGCTGCGGCCGGCGGGCCGCGCGGTTATGTGGGTCGGCCGGGCCGTCCTCGTGTGGCCCTGTGTGGCGCTGTGGCGGTACGCCGTCGTGCCGCTCGCCCAGGGGGTCGGCTGGCTCGCGTACCGACTGCTCGTCGTGCCGGCGGTGTGGGCGTACCGGTATGTGCTGACGCCCGTGGGGCACGCGATCGCCTGGGCGGCCGCCGGTGTCCGGGCCGGGGGCGGCTGGGTCGCCCGAGGTGTCCTGGCCGGGCTCCTGTGGCTGTACCGGTGGACCGTGGTGCCGGTCGGGCGGAGCCTCGCCTGGCTGGTCGTCCACCTCCTCGTCGTACCGGCCGGGTGGCTGTACCGGTACGCGCTGACGCCCGTGGGGCACGCGATTGCGTGGGTGGTCATGGGGGTGGTGTGGCTCGTACGGATGGTCTTCACCGGGCTCTGGCTCGGCGTGTACTGGACGCTACGCGTGCTGCTGGTGCTGCCGGCGCTCGCCATGTGGCGCTGGGTGCTCGCGCCGGTCGGACGGTTCCTCGCCGTCGTCGGCCGGGAGATCGGGGAGGCGCTCGGGCACGCGTGGCGGGTGGCCGGGCGGATCTCGCTCGCCGTCGGGCGGTTCCTGGCGAACGTGTTCCGGTGGATCGTGGTCGAGCCGAGCCGGTGGGTGTACCGGACCGTCCTCACACCGGCGGGTCACTTCGTGCGGGACGTGGTGTGGAAGCCGGTCGCGGCGGCCGGTCGCGTCGTGGGCCGCACCACCCGGCAGGCCCTGACCACCGCCCGCGAGACCGTCCGCCAGGCCCGCGCCGGCCTGCGCTCGGCCCTCTTCGGACAGCCGACGGAACCGAAGCCCGTCCACCGGCGGGAACCGAGGGCCGCCGAGGCACGTACTCTTGGTAGCAGTACGACCGCTCTCACGAAGGACTGAACGACACTGGGCAAGCGACAGCCCGAAGGCCCGCCGCCCGCACCCGCGGTGCAGCGCATCCGACTGCGCTACACCAAGCGCGGCCGCCTCCGGTTCACCAGCCACCGTGACTTCCAGCGCGCCTTCGAGCGTGCGCTGCGCCGTGCCGAGGTGCCGATGGCGTACTCGGCGGGGTTCACGCCGCATCCGAAGGTGTCGTACGCCAATGCCGCACCCACCGGCACGGGCAGTGAGGCGGAGTACCTGGAGATCGCGCTCACCGAGGCGCGTGATCCGGAGAAGCTCAGGATCCTGCTCGACGAGTCGTTGCCCACCGGCCTCGACATCGTCGACGCGGTCGAGGCCCGCACCTCCGGGCTCGCCGACCGGCTCACGGCCTCCGAATGGGAACTGCGCCTGGACGGCGTGGCTCCCGAGGACGCCGCGCGCGCGGTCGAGGCCTTCAAGGCGTCGGATCTCGTCGAGGTCCAGCGCCGGACCAAGAACGGCGTACGGACCTTCGACGCCCGGGCCGCCGTCGTCGACCTCGACAGCCGTGACGGACAGGACGCGCATGATGGACATGACGCGCGTGATGGACGTGACGGAAGCGGCGGAGCGGACGGTTCTGAGACGCCCCGTCCACAGCCCGCCGCAAGCGTCGGCTCCACCGGAGCGGCTGGCACCGCGCCCCTTGCTGGGCCGACGGACCAGCCCTGTGCGATACTGCGGCTGGTTGTTCGGCACGTGACGCCTGCCGTACGACCCGACGACGTCCTGTCCGGTCTCCGCGCCGTGGCCGACCTGGCGCCGCCGGTCCCCGCAGCGGTGACCAGGCTGGCGCAGGGGCTTTTCGATGATGAGACCGGCACGGTGACCGACCCGCTCGCGCCCGACCGCGAGGCAGCGCCGGCCCCCTCAACGGCCGAACCCGCTGCCGCCGCGAAGGCGTCGGCGCCGGTAGGTCCCGCGTAGGGACGGACGTCGTAGCGCCGCCCTCTGATCCGGGAGCCACCTGGGTCGGGCAGCGCACCGACCACAAGACTTTCGCCAGGCCGTACGCAACATGGCGTGCGGAACCGGCGAGACAGGACACAGAGAGCTCCCGTGCGGCGCCCGCGCCCCGGACGGCGGCATTCGCGTATCACGCGAGCCGCGGACGTCACCGGCCACGCCGGACCGGGTGCGGCGCCCGGGAGCCTGACGGGAGAAACGCCCGCATGCCCGAAACGATCGAACCCGCCGAGCCCGCGCAGGGCTCCGACAACAACACGCCGAGCGACACCCTGCCGCCGCGCCGCCGGCGCCGTGCCGCGTCCCGCCCCGCGGGTCCGCCGGCCGCCGGCTCCGAAGCGGCCGCGGAGACCACCGCGCCGGCCATACCGCCCGCCGAGTCCGAGGACCTCGCGGCCATCGAGCCGACCGAGGCGGACGAGACCACCGAGGCCGTCGAGGACGACATGACCGGTGAGGACGCGCAGGTCACCGAGGCCGAGGAGGCGGAGGCCCCTGCCGCCGAGGCGCCCGCTGCCGTCGAGGAGGCCGCGCCCGCCGGGCGTACGCGCCGTCGCGCGACCCGGCGCGCCTCCGCGCCCGCCGGTGCGCCCAAGGACGCCGAGGTCGTCGCGGTCGTCGAGACCGTGGCGCCGGCCGCCTCCGCCGAGGTCACCGCAGAGCCCGCCGCCGTTGCCGAGGCGCCCGCCGCTGTCGAGGAGGCCGCGCCCGCTGGGCGGACGCGTCGTCGCGCGACCCGCCGCGCCTCCGCCCCCACGAGCGCCCCCCAGGCCGCCGAGGAGGCCCCCGCCGAGACGGCCACGGTGGCCGAGCCCGAGGTCGCCGCCGAGCCCGCCGCTGTCGAGGAGGCCGCGCCCGCCGGGCGTACGCGCCGTCGCGCCACGCGCCGGGCGTCCGCGCCCGCCGGTGAGGCGAAGGCCGCCGAGACCGCAGAGGCTCCGGCGGAGGCCGTGGAGACCGCACCTACCGCGGTTCAGGAGAGCGGGCCGGTGGAGGCCGCGGCCGAGGAGGCCGCGCCCCGTCGTACCCGCCGCCGTGCCACGCGCCGGGCCGCCGCGCCCGAGGGCGAGGCCGTTGCTGCCGAGACCGTGCAGGCCCCCGCTGACCAGGCGCCCGCTGCCGAGGCCGCCCCGGCGACCGCCGTGGCCGAGGGCGAGCCGGTCGTGGCACCGCGGGCGGCCACCGAGGCCGAGGCCGAGGCCGAGGACGACGGCCCGCGTCGCCCCCGTCGTCGGGCCACGCGCAAGGCCGCCGGAGGATTCTCCGCGCCTGCCGCGCCGAAGACGGAGGACACGCCGTCGCGTCCGTCGCGGCCCGCCGTGGCCGTGTTCCAGGCCCCGGTGTTCACCGAGCCGATGTTCCAGACGCCGGAGCGGGCCGCCGCGCAGGCCGCCGCCGAGGCGGAGGCCGAGAGCGTGACGGTCGAGGTCGAGCCGGCTGAGACCGCCGAGACCACCGACCTCGGCGGGTCCGCCGAGGAGGAGCCCACCGGCGGCTCGCGCCGTCGCCGTCGCCGTCGTGGCGAGCCCGCCGAGGCCGAGCAGCCGGTGGCCGTCACCGTGGTCGCCGACGAGCCGGAGGAGCCCGAGGACGCCGAGGAGACCGGCGAGGGCGACGAGTACGGCGAGGAGGAGTCCACCGGATCGCGGCGTCGCCGTCGCCGGGGTGGCCGCCGTCGCCGCCGGGGCGAGTCGGCCGAGGCCGAGGACGCCGCCGAGGGCGACGAGTTCGCCGCCGAGCAGGCCGCGCAGGACGCCGAGGACACCGCCGAGCAGCTGGACGAGGACGCCGAGGACGAGGGCGACGACCGCGAGGAGTCCGGTTCCGGGTCCAGCAGCAGCCGTCGGCGCCGTCGGCGCCGTCGCCGCGCCGGTGACTCCGGCACCGAGGGCGAGGCGGTTGCCTCCGACGACCCCGAGCGCACGGTCGTCAAGGTCCGTGAGCCGCGCGAGCGGCGCGCCAAGGAGACCGAGTTCTCCGACGAGGTGCAGTCCATCAAGGGCTCGACCCGCCTGGAGGCCAAGAAGCAGCGCCGCCGCGAAGGCCGTGAGCAGGGGCGCCGTCGCGTCCCGATCATCACCGAGGCCGAGTTCCTCGCCCGCCGCGAGGCCGTCGAGCGCGTCATGGTCGTCCGCCAGAGCGGCGAGCGCACCCAGATCGGCGTCCTGGAAGACAACGTGCTCGTCGAGCACTACGTCAACAAGGAGCAGGCGACCTCGTACGTCGGCAACGTCTACCTCGGCAAGGTGCAGAACGTGCTGCCGTCGATGGAGGCCGCCTTCATCGACATCGGCAAGGGGCGCAACGCCGTCCTGTACGCCGGTGAGGTCAACTTCGAGGCGCTGGGCATGGCCAACGGCCCGCGCCGTATCGAGTCCGCGCTCAAGTCCGGTCAGTCGGTCCTCGTCCAGGTCACCAAGGACCCGATCGGGCACAAGGGCGCGCGTCTGACCAGCCAGGTCTCCCTGCCGGGTCGCTACCTGGTCTACGTCCCCGAGGGGTCGATGACCGGTATCAGCCGCAAGCTGCCCGACACCGAGCGGGCCCGGCTGAAGACCATCCTCAAGAAGATCGTCCCCGAGGACGCGGGCGTCATCGTGCGCACCGCCGCCGAGGGCGCGAGCGAGGACGAACTGCGCCGTGACGTCGAGCGACTGCAGGCGCAGTGGGAGGACATCCAGAAGAAGGCCAAGAACGGCAACGCGCCGACGCTGCTGTACGGCGAGCCGGACATGACCGTCCGGGTCGTCCGCGACATCTTCAACGAGGACTTCTCCAAGGTCATCGTGAGCGGCGCGGACGCCTGGGAGACCATCCACGGGTACGTCTCGCACGTCGCGCCCGACCTGGCCGAGCGGCTGCAGAAGTGGACCTCCGAGGTCGACGTCTTCGCGACGTACCGCATCGACGAGCAGCTGATGAAGGCGCTGGACCGCAAGGTGTGGCTGCCCAGCGGTGGTTCGCTGGTGATCGACAAGACGGAGGCCATGATCGTGGTCGACGTCAACACCGGTAAGTTCACCGGCCAGGGCGGCAACCTGGAGGAGACGGTCACCAGGAACAACCTGGAGGCGGCCGAGGAGATCGTGCGTCAGCTGCGGCTGCGCGACCTCGGCGGCATCGTCGTCATCGACTTCATCGACATGGTCCTGGAGTCCAACCGGGACCTGGTGCTGCGGCGCCTGCTGGAGTGCCTGGGACGCGACCGTACGAAGCACCAGGTCGCCGAGGTCACCTCGCTGGGCCTGGTGCAGATGACCCGGAAGCGGGTCGGCCAGGGTCTGCTGGAGTCCTTCTCCGAGACCTGTGTCCACTGCAACGGGCGCGGCGTGATCGTGCACATGGACCAGCCGACCGCTCCCGGTGGCGGCAAGCGCCGTAAGCGCGGGCGTGGCGGTGCCGAGCACGACCACGAGCACGTGTCCGCTCCCGAGGCCGTCGAGCCGGTGGAGTCGGCCGAGCCGGACGAGGCCGAGGTGGCCGCTGAGGTGGCCGCCGAGGTCGCCGAGCCCGTGGCGCTGCCCGCCCCCGAGTTCGAGCCGGACGAGGAGCTGTACAGCAGCGTCGCCGAGGCCGAGGCGGCCGTCGGGCGCGGCCGTTCGCGTCGCCGGGCGACCCGTCGGGCGTCCGCGCCCTCGGGTGCCCCGAAGTCCCGTGAGACCCGTGAGTCCCGCGAGACCGGTGAGGCCCGTGAGGCCGCGGCCGTCACCACTGTCTCCGAGGACCGTGCCCCGAAGTCGCGGGAGGCCGCCGAGGCGGAGCCGGTCGCGGTGGAGGACCCGGTCGTCGAGATGCCGGCCGCCGCGCCGAGCACCGAGGAGGCCGCGCCCAAGGGCCGTACGCGTCGTCGGGCGACCCGGAAGGTGTCCGCCCCCGCGGGCGCGCCGGCCGGGGCGGCGGCGGACGACGCCGTGGTCACGGTGGAGCCGACCCCGGAGCCGGTGGCCGAGCCGGTCGCCGCGTCCGTGGCCGAGGAGGCCGCGCGGCCCGAGGAGGCGGCTGTCGCCGAGAGCGCGGCTCCGGCCCGCCCGCGTCGGCGTGCCGTGCGCAAGGCGACGGCGCCCACCGCGTCCGCGGAGGCGGCCGTGGTCGTCGTCCCGTCGGCTCCGGCCGAGGACGCGGCCGAGGCCCCGGTCGACGAGTCCGCTCCGGCGGCGGAGGAGACCGAGGCGGAGGCGCCCGCCAAGAAGGCGGCGGCGCGCAAGACGGCCAAGAAGGCCACGGCGAAGAAGGCCGCCACGAAGAAGACGGCGGCCGCCAAGAAGACGGTCGCGAAGAAGGCCACGGCCAAGAAGGCGGCCACCAAGAAGTCGGCCGCGAAGAAGACCACGGTGGCCGCCGAGCAGTCCTCGGCCACGGTGACGGCCTCGACCGACGAGAGCTGAGCCCGACGGGGCGGACGTAAATCCGCTCCAACTGGTGCCCCCACCGGGTGGTTTGACCGCCCGATGGGGGCATCGGCGTGTTCGGGAGAGTAACTTCACACCGGCTGGGGAGATTTGGGGAGGTTTGGTCATCTCTGCCGTCTCATCGGCCTCCCCTCTCACTTGGAGCGTCATCGGACGCCTGTAACACTCACGTAGTCGAATTCGCAGTCGTATACGCAGTCGTGAGCGCTGTCGCGGACATCCGGGCAGGGCGGGAACGGGAGGGGATCGGATGGCGCGCGTGCGTATGCGGGGGGCGGTGGCGCTGGCCACCGTGCTGGCGGCGGCCGGGGTGCAGGTGACGGCCGCGGGCGTCGCGCAGGCCGCGCCGACCTGGACCGAAGGCCCGCTCTTCAACGACCCGTTGGGCGACGGTGGCGAGCAACTCGCGATACGCACCCGGCTCATCGAGCTGACGGACTCCGCGCTGCCCGGCTCCACCATCAAGGTCGCCGTCTACCACGTGTGGGAGGCGTCCGTCGTGGACGCGCTGGTCGCCGCCAAGGAGCGGGGCGTGCGCGTCCAGGTCCTGCTGGACGAGTCGAGCGTCAGCGACCGCCCCACCAACACCGCGTACGGCAACCTGGTCGCGGCGCTCGGCACCGACCGGACGAAGGGGTCGTACATAGCGACCTGCGCCGTCGACCGGTCCTGCCTCGGCGATCCGAAGTACGGGCAGTCGATCATGCACAACAAGTTCTGGCTGTTCTCGGCGGTCGAGGGCGCCACCAACGTGGTGGTGCAGACGACGTCGAACTCGACGCCCTCCGCGCACACCAAGTTCTTCAACGACGCGCTGCTGCTGCCGGACAACCCGACGATGTACGACGCGTACGCGGACTACTTCGACACGATGGTGGCCCGGGACTGGGCGGCCTGGGAGTACCGGACCGTCAGCAACGGCCTCTACAAGGCGTACTTCTTCCCCCGGGCCGGGAACACCCGGGCGACCGACACCGTGTACTCGGTGCTGAACAACGTGCAGTGCTCGTACAAGGACAGCGCCGGGGTCGCGCGGAAGACCTGGGTGAGGGTCGCGATCTTCAAGATCACCCGGCTGGCGATCGCCGAGAAGCTGGTGGCCCTGAAGAAGGCCGGCTGCAACGTGAGCATCGTGTACGCCGAGTCCGACAGCGCCAAGAGCAGCGGCGGGACCAAGGGGACGTGGGAGAAGATGCACACGTCCGGCGGGCCGACCGTGCGGTGCTACAACGACGACCGGGACCCGCTGAACCCCGGGAAGAAGCTGACCACGCCGTACATCATCCACACCAAGTACATCCTGGTGGACGGCCAGTACGACGGCGTGCGCAACAAGATCAGCTTCACCGGGTCGGGCAACTACACCGGGCCCGCGCTGCGCGAGAACGACGAGGCCATCGTCAAGGTCGACGACGACGCGGTGCACGACATGTACCGGACGCACTTCGACAAGGTGATCGGCGTGGCCTACCCGGGCAAGGCGGACACCACCGACCTGTGCAAGGGCGTGAAGCCGCTGCCGGCGGACGGCGAGAAGCCCGCCGGGTAGCGGGGGAGGGGCTCGGTTTGACCCGTTCGGGCACGGCCCCGTAACCTTGACCGTCGGCGTGTCCGTAGGTAGTGACGCGTCACATCCCCGTAAACCTCATTCCTTCCGCGCGCCCGGCGCCGTGGGAGAGGCCGCCCGCGTGTCGGGTGGCTGGACTGCGGGGGTGCCGTTCCCGAGCGAGAGAGTGAGATCCGCGTGTACGCCATCGTGCGCAGCGGTGGTCGCCAGCACAAGGTTGCTGTCGGCGACATCGTTGAGGTTGACAAGATTTCCACCGCCAATGTCGGCGACACGGTCGAGCTCTCGACCCTGCTCGTCGTCGACGGGGACGCCGTGACCAGTGACCCGTGGGTCCTTGCCGGCATCAAGGTCCAGGCCGAGGTCGTGGACCACCACAAGGGCCAGAAGATCGACATTCTGCGCTACAAGAACAAGACCGGCTACCGCCGTCGTCAGGGCCACCGCCAGCAGTACACGGCGATCAAGGTCACTGAGATCCCCGCGGCTGCGAAGTAAGGGACTGAGGAGAGATGGCACACAAGAAGGGCGCATCGTCCACTCGGAACGGTCGCGACTCCAACGCTCAGCGGCTCGGCGTGAAGCGCTTCGGCGGTCAGGTCGTCAACGCCGGTGAGATCCTGGTCCGTCAGCGCGGCACGCACTTCCACCCGGGCGCGGGTGTCGGCCGCGGCAAGGACGACACGCTGTTCGCCCTGAACGCCGGTGCGGTCGAGTTCGGCACCGCCCGTGGGCGCAAGGTCGTGAACATCGTTCCGGTCGGCTGATCGGACAAGTCTTCGGACAGTCTTTCGCGAGGCGGACCTCACTTCCCGTGCGGGAAGGCGGGTCCGCCTTTCGCGTGTTACCCAATAACTGAACCCGTACCACCCCCGGCCGTCGGTCGGGGGGACCCCCAGGAGGCACCCCACCATGACCACCTTCGTGGACCGCGTCGAACTGCATGTCGCCGCGGGTAACGGAGGTCACGGCTGTGCCTCCGTCCACCGGGAGAAGTTCAAGCCGCTCGGCGGCCCCGACGGCGGCAACGGCGGCCGGGGCGGCGACGTCATCCTGACCGTCGACCAGTCGGTGACGACCCTCCTGGAGTACCACCACTCCCCGCACCGCAAGGCCACCAACGGCAAGCCCGGCGAGGGCGGCAACCGCTCCGGCAAGGACGGACAGGACCTGGTCCTGCCGGTCCCGGACGGCACCGTCGTGCTCGACCGGCAGGGGAACGTCCTCGCCGACCTCGTCGGCCACGGCACCTCCTTCGTCGCCGCCCAGGGCGGCCGCGGCGGCCTCGGCAACGCGGCCCTCGCCTCCGCCCGCCGCAAGGCGCCCGGCTTCGCGCTGCTCGGCGTGCCCGGGGGCACGGGCGACATCGTGCTGGAGCTCAAGACCGTCGCCGACGTGGCGCTGGTCGGCTACCCCAGCGCCGGCAAGTCCTCGCTGATCTCGGTCCTGTCCGCAGCCAAGCCGAAGATCGCGGACTACCCCTTCACGACCCTCGTCCCGAACCTGGGCGTGGTCACCGCCGGCGAGACGGTCTACACGATCGCCGACGTGCCGGGTCTGATCCCGGGCGCCAGCCAGGGCAAGGGCCTCGGCCTCGAGTTCCTGCGCCACGTCGAGCGGTGCAGTGTCCTCGTCCACGTCCTCGACACCGCGACGCTGGAGTCGGACCGCGACCCCGTCTCCGACCTCGACATCATCGAGGAGGAGCTGACGCAGTACGGCGGACTCGGCGACCGGCCCCGCATCGTCGTTCTCAACAAGATCGACGTGCCCGACGGCAAGGACCTCGCCGAGATGGTCCGGCCGGACCTGGAGGCCCGCGGTTACCGGGTCTTCGAGGTGTCCGCCGTCGCCCACATCGGGCTGAAGGAGCTGTCCTTCGCCCTCGCCGACCTCGTGGGCCGGGCGCGTGCCGCGAGGCCCAAGGAGGAGGCGACGCGGATCGTCATCCGGCCCAAGGCCGTCGACGACGCGGGCTTCACGGTCGTACAGGAGGAGGACGGTCTCTTCCGGGTGCGCGGCGAGAAGCCGGAGCGCTGGGTGCGCCAGACCGACTTCAGCAACGACGAGGCCGTCGGCTACCTCGCCGACCGGCTCAACCGCCTCGGTGTCGAGGAGGAGCTGATGAAGGCGGGCGCCCGCTCCGGCGACGGCGTCGCCATCGGGCCCGAGGACAACGCGGTCGTCTTCGACTGGGAGCCGACCGTCATGGCCGGTGCGGAGATGCTCGGCCGCCGGGGCGAGGACCACCGCTTCGAGGCGCCCCGGCCGGCCGTCCAGCGCCGCCGCGACCGGCAGGCCGAGCGGGACGAGCTCCAGAAGGAGTACGACGACTTCGAGCCGTTCTAGGACCCCGGGGGCCTGGGCCTCCGGGAGTTCCACGGCTCCTGCCGCTGGGGCTGGGCGGGGGCGGGGTTTGCTCACCGGCGCTTGCCGGGTGCCGCCTGCGCCCACCCTTCCCCACTCTCGGCTTCGCTCGAGCGGGAGGTGCCCCCATCGCCCCAGCTGCACGACTGCGGCTACGACGGCGAGTCGGGCCCCGTAAGGGGCGCGGGGAACCGCGCGAGCAACCACGTACGGGCCGCAGTCGCCCTACTGGCTCAGCCCCCGAGCTGTCGGGCGGCCTTCCACCCGGTCCGCGACGACCCGCACACCACGAAGGGCCCCGGTGACGAACCGGGGCCCTTCGGCTGTAGCAGGGGCCGTCAGGCCAGTGCCTCCGTCGTTTCACCCTCGGCGAGCTCATCGCTCACCTCACCCGACTTGCGGGGCGACGGCACCTCGTCCGCGAGGCGCGACTCCATACGGGTGCGGCGGTCGTCGGCCTTGGCGCAGAGCGCCTTCACCGCGAGGTCGAAACGGACCAGCGAGGGCGGGTCCGAGGGGCCGAGCAGCTGCTCCTTGAGCTCGGCGCGGGCCTGCGCGAAACGGTCCTTCCCGGGGTTGCGTACCGACTCCAGCAGCGCCGGTACCCCGCCAGCCTTGGGCGTCAGCACGACACCCGCCGAGACCGTCGGGAACGCCGCCCGGAACGCCACCTCCGGCAGCCCGGACGTGTTGGCGACCGAGTACGGCTTCTCGCTCGACAGCCAGTCCGAGACCACCGACGAGACATCGCTGATCAGCAGGTCCGACGCGTTGAAGCAGGCGAAGATCGAGGGCCGCGCCTCGGTGATGATCCGGTGCTCCCACTCCGGGAACGACGCCCAGTACGCCTTCTCCCAGGCCAGCGTCGCCTCGGCGATGGCCGCCTCACGGTCCCCGCTCGGCGTGCCCTGCAGCAGCATCCGCTCCATCTCGTCCGCGCTGGTCCGGAACGACGTCGAGGTCAGCTTGTCCAACTCGGCCGTACGGCGGGCGAGTTCGGCGGCGGCCTCGGGTCCGGGGCGAGCCCCGGACCGCTTGGTGTTGGCCTCCCGGATCATCGCCTTGATGCGCTCGTTCGCGGCACCCGCGCGCGGGTCGACCGAGCCGGTCATCGGGTGCGGCTTGTACAGCAGCCGGACCTTGTCGTCGGCGAGGAGCTGCCGGACGATGTTCTCGCCGGCCAGGACCACGGACGTGTTGCCGGGGTTGCCGTCCCAGCCCTCCCAGGTGGGGGCGTAGAGGACGGTGGTGTACGTGCCGCTCGGCGGGCCCGCGTAGGGGCGGATCGGCGCCAGCTGCGGGCGGCCGACCTCGACGATGTCCTTGTCCTCCACGCCGACCTCGGCGAGCGCGTACCGCTCGCGCGCCGCGGGACCGGCGACCCACACCTCGTCGTAGGCCTTGGCGTACGGGTTGCAGGAGGACAGCTTGTCGCTCTCGCCGTGGTTGATGAAGGCGTGCTTGATCGTGGGGATGCGCAGCACCTGGGAGGTCTTCGCGGCGTTGGCCGGGTGCAGCATCATCTTCAGCGTCGAGTTCTCCAGGGAGAACATCGTCGAGACCTTCGGGAAGCAGATGACCGGCACGTCCGTCGCGTCGATCTTCTGCACCATGAAGCGTTCACGCAGCACGATCAGCGGCTTCTCCAGCTGGGAGAGCGTGGAGAGCCACATGTTCGCCTGGTAGGCCGACGTCGTACCGCCGGAGAAGTACATCGCGGTCGTCGGCCGGTAGTCGGCGAGCCACCTGTCCAGCCAGTCCATGACCTGCTGCTCGTTCTTCGCGCGCTTCTTCGGCAGCAGCCAGGTCGCGAGGTGGGCGGTGCCCAGGACGAGCAGGGCGAGCCCGGTGCCGACACCGGCGAAGCCCCAGACGGCGTCCTGCGTGGCCGCCGTGAGCATCAGGCCGGCCGTGACCGGCAGCGAGAAGGTCAGCAGCCGGTGGGCCTGGCGACGGGCCAGGATGCGCGGCGGGGAGGCCGTCAGGCGCAGCTCGGAGGCGTCGATGTTGCGGGTGACGATCGGCAGGGTCCGGGTGCGGCGGACCAGCACCGAGACGGCCTGGCAGGCGAAGTGCACCGCGTAGAAGGCGATGAGGCCGACCAGGAGGGGGGCCTGCTCGCGCAGCGGATCGATGCCGTCGATGCGCAGCAGCCCCACCAGGATCAGCATGTCGCGCAGCAGCTGGCGCACCAGCGCGTCGAAGCGGACCTTGCTCAGCAGGGCGAGCAGTCCGGGATCCCGGTACTGGAGGAACGTGTCCAGGAGGAGGCCCGCCGCGCCGGCGGCGACGAACAACGGGATGTTCGGCAGCAGCGCGGAGACGATCTGGGCCGTGAAGAGCGCGAACATCGCGAGCAGTGCTGACAGCTGCACGATGCGGCGGGGTGCGAGGCCTGCGGAGGGCACGGGAATGGGCTCCTGCGGAGGGTGCGACGGACGAAGGGGGAAAGGTGAGTCTGGGGGTGGCCTGAGGAGGCCGATCCCTGACCGTATGACCTAGGGAGGCCGAGGAGCAATCTGCCGCGTGGGCAATAGCCGCTAGTCGGACAAAACGCTTGGAACCTTGAGCGACGTCACAGCATCTCCTCATAAAGGGCTCCGAGCCGGACCGTCCCCCTCCGCCCGGGGAACCGTGCCGTCCGTCCCTCGAAATGAGAACGCGTCCGGTCCGCCCGCTCCCGTAGATTGCGCAGTGCACACACCGGGCTGGTTCGGAACATTGGGGATACGGGTGTCAGCGGCAAGGCAGGGCGTGCGGGACGCGCACCGGATCGTGGTCAAGGTGGGCTCCTCGTCACTGACGACGGCCTCCGGGGGCCTCGACGCGGACCGGGTGGACGCCCTCGTGGACGTCCTCGCCAAGGCCCGCAGCGGCGGCGAGCGGGAGGTCGTGCTGGTCTCGTCCGGCGCCATCGCCGCCGGACTGGCGCCCCTCGGCCTGCGCCGCCGCCCCAAGGACCTCGCCCGGCAGCAGGCCGCCGCCAGCGTCGGCCAGGGCCTGCTGGTGGCCCGCTACACCGCCTCCTGCGCCCGCTACGGCATCCGGGTCGGCCAGGTGCTCCTGACCTCCGACGACATGAGCCGCCGGGCCCACCACCGCAACGCCTCCCGCACCCTCGACAAGCTCCTCGCGATGGGCGCGCTGCCCGTCGTCAACGAGAACGACACGGTCGCCACGGACGAGATCCGCTTCGGTGACAACGACCGCCTCGCCGCCCTCGTCGCCCACCTCGTCCGGGCGGACCTGCTGGTGCTGCTGTCCGACGTGGACGGCGTGTACGACGGCGACCCCAGCAGGCCCGGTACGTCGCGGATAGCGGAGGTACGGGGCCCCGAGGACCTCGCGCACGTGGAGATCGGCAGCGCCGGCAAGGCGGGCGTCGGCACCGGCGGCATGGTCACCAAGGTCGAGGCGGCAGGCATCGCCACCGGCGCGGGCATCCCCGTGGTCCTGACCAGCGCCGTCCACGCGGCGGACGCCCTGTCCGGCGGCGACACCGGAACCTACTTCCACCCCACCGGCAAGCGGTCGGCCGACCGGCTGCTGTGGCTCCAGCACGCCTCCACCCCGCAGGGCGCGCTCGTCCTCGACGAGGGCGCCGTCCGCGCGGTCGTCGAGCGACGTACGTCACTGCTGCCGGCCGGCATCGCGGCCGTCGAGGGCGACTTCACGGCCGGCGATCCGGTGGAGCTGCGCGACGGCACGGGCCGGGCGGTCGCCCGCGGACTGGTGAACTTCGACGCCAAGGAGATCCCCCAGCTGATCGGCCGCTCGACCCGGGAACTGGCGCGCGAGCTGGGTCCCGCGTACGAACGAGAGGTCGTACACAGGGACGACCTCGTCCTCCTGCGTCCCTGACCAGCGGCCCTCCGGAGGGGCCGGAGCACGGGCCCCGGCGGTGCGCGTTCCGTAAAACCGCCACGCGAAGCCCCTGAGCCTGCTCAACTTTGTCTCAGGGAGATTCCGCAGTTCCCCTTGCTCGACCTATTGACGAGGCACGACATCGTTGCGAAGGAGGCCGTCGTGAGACGAGTGCGCCCCGGGGCCGCGGCGTCCCGTGGTGGTGGTTCCTCCCGTGCGGTCGGCGAGGAGCGGACGCTCACCAGCGTCGCCGCCTCGGACACGTACGAGGGCGACAGCGTCGAGAAGCCGCAGGACCTGCCCCGGCTGTGGCACGTCACGCTGAGCCTCTCCGGGCCCGAGGCCCCCCTCCAGGAGGTACGGCGCGGCCTCGAACAACTCGCCCACGACCACCCCTTTCTGTTGACCAGCCGCTACGCCCACGACCACGCCGAGATCCGCTACTGGGAGGAGGCCCGCGACCTCCACGACGCGGCCGCCGTCGCCCTGCGCCTGTGGGGTGAACACCGCCGGACCGCCGGGCTGCCGCCCTGGGAGATCGTCGGCCTGGAGGTCATCGACCGCCAGACGTACCACCAGCGCATCGCCGAGGGCTACGGGCCCGCCCCGGCCACCCCCGTGGGGGTCCACCCGTACTGACCGTCCCGCCGGCAGCCCGCCTTCGAGATCGGAGTGCGGGAGCGGTCCGTCGATCACCCGGGCGGCGCCCCACGCGCGGGTGTCTCGCGCTGTGGAACACGCGCGGGGCGCCTCCGCCGGGCGGACTACCCTTCCTGTATGACCTCGCTCTCGCCGTACGACTCCATGACGCCGGTCACCCGGGCCGCCTACCGTGCCAAGGCCGCCGCCGCCGACCTCGCGCCGCTCCCGCGCGCCGACAAGGACGACGCGCTGCTCGCCGTCGCCGACGCGCTGGAAGTCCGTACGAGTGACGTCGTCGAGGCCAACGCCAAGGACATCGCGAAGGCTCGCGAGGCCGGCACCAGCGAGGCGATCGTCGACCGGCTGACGCTGACGCCGGAGCGGATCCGCGCCATCGCCGCCGACGTCCGTGACGTGGCCGCGCTGCCGGACCCGGTCGGCGAGGTCGTCCGCGGCTCCACCCTCCCGAACGGCATCGACCTGCGGCAGGTCCGCGTCCCGCTCGGCGTGGTCGGCATCATCTACGAGGCCCGCCCGAACGTGACCGTGGACGCCGCCGCGCTCTGCCTGAAGTCCGGCAACGCGGTCCTGCTGCGCGGCTCGTCCTCCGCCTTCGAGTCCAACACCGCCCTCGTACGGGTCCTGCGGGACGCCGTCGGCGGCGCGGGCCTGCCCGCCGACGCCGTCCAGCTCGTCCCCGGCGAGAGCCGCGAGTCGGTACGGGAGCTGATGCGCGCCCGCGGGCTGGTCGACGTGCTCATCCCGCGCGGCGGCGCCTCACTGATCCGTACGGTCGTCGAGGAGTCCACCGTCCCGGTGATCGAGACCGGCACCGGCAACTGTCACGTCTACGTCGACGCGAACGCCGACCTCGACACGGCCGTCGAGATCCTGATCAACTCCAAGGCCCACCGCGTCAGCGTCTGCAACGCCGCCGAGACCCTCCTCGTCCACCAGGACATCGCCCCCGAGTTCCTGCCCCGCGCCCTCGACGCGCTCGCCGACGCCGGGGTCACCGTCCACGCCGACGAACGCGTCATGGCCTACGCCAAGGACTCCAAGGCCGCGGTCGTCGAGGCCACCACGGAGGACTGGGAGACCGAGTACCTGTCGTACGACATCGCCGCCGCCGTGGTCGACTCGCTCGACCGGGCCGTGGAGCACATCCGGCTGTGGAGCTCCGGCCACACCGAGGCGATCGTGACGACCTCCCAGCAGGCCGCCCGCCGGTTCACCCAGCTGGTCGACTCCACGACGGTGGCCGTCAACGCCTCGACCCGCTTCACCGACGGCGGTCAGTTCGGATTCGGCGCCGAGATCGGCATCTCCACCCAGAAGCTGCACGCCCGCGGCCCGATGGGTCTGCCCGAGCTGACCTCGACGAAATACATCCTTACGGGTGACGGCCATGTGCGTGGCACGGGCAGCATCGGCTGATAGCGTTTTCGTACTCGCCCAGCCAGGGAGAGTTGGCCGCAGGGCATGTGGTGACAGGGCGTGGCAGCGAGATGCTCCGGTGAATCGCGAAGCGCTAAGTCCCCTTTATCGGCGGATGCGTTGATGTTGGGGATTCCCTGGACGTGAGTTCAGGGAGAGTGCCAATCTGGATCCGTGCCGGATGAACCGGGTAACCAATCGCCGATCCACGAGGGTGACGAGCCCGAACGTCGAAACCACGGGAGAGCGGACGAAGAGTTCGCCTCCGTGGTCTTCGACGAGGACTTCGTCCGGGCGGCCGTGGCCCACGAGCCGACTGCCGTCGAACGTCTGCTCGCGGCGGCCGAGGCGCGTGCCGCCGCCCAGGAGGCCGAAGCCCGCCGAGCACACTCCAGAGGCGTCCGCGGCGACGACGACCGCTACGACGACGGCTTCGGCCCGGACGGCCCGGGGTTCGGCCGCGGCCGCGACGACGACCTGGACGACTACGACGACACCGAGGTCCTGGAGGGCCGCTACGGCCCCGACAGCCCCTACGGCAGGCCGTACGGCAAGCAGACCCGCTGGCACCGGCCCGTCGCCTGGATCCTCGCCCTCGTGATGGGCATCGGCATGGTCGCGCTGGCCTTCACCGCGGTCTACCGGGGCGCCTCCTCCGGCCGTGGCGAGACGGAGACCCCGCCGCCCGCCACCAGAGGTGTCGAGCACAACACCCCGACCGGGCCCTCCGCCTCCGCGGACTACTCCCAGCCGGCGGTCTCCGCGGACCCCCGCACGCCCTGACCACGCCCCCCACGGTCCAGGACCCGCCGTTGGCCCCGGCGAGGTGCGCGAACCTGATGAGGACCTGTCAGAACTTGTCGTGTACCAGGGCGTTTACCGAGGCCCTGGAAGACCTACTCTCCAAGTATGGGCGGGCCAGGAAACCCACCTGAGGGGGCTCCCGAGGGCGCCCCCGGCGGTGGAGAGGACGAATACCGATCCGTCGTCTTCGACGAATCGTTCGTCCGTGCTGCCCGCCTCCAGGAGTTCTCCGCCCACGAGCGCCTCTCCGACCACGCCCCGGCCGTGCGCCGCCGCCCGCCCGTGCGCCGCGGCCTCTCCCGGCAGGCCCTGGTGCTCGTCCTGCTGATCGCCCTCGCCTTCGGCACCGCGATCTACATGGGCGTCCGCCACCCGTCCGGCACCCCGGCCGCCAAGCCCACCGAGGCGCTCAGGATGACGGTGATCCCGCTGTCCCCGCAGTCCGCCGTGCCGGGCGCGGAGAACGCGGAGACGCTGTACACGCGCAGTCCCGCCGCCCAGTTCCGGATCGGCGCCGAGGGGATCACGATGCCGGCCACGCGGCGTACCGCGCACTTCACCGACAGCCAGGTCGTGTCCGCGCTGACCATCGCCAAGGAGTACCTGGTCGCCTCCGCGCTCGACCCGGAGGTGCTCGGCGGCAGCACCGTCCAGCCCGTGCGGCGTCTGATCGACTCCGAGCAGCTCGACCAGTTCGAGCAGAGTTTCGACCAGCCGACGGCGGACGGGCGGCACGCACCCACCGGCTGGCTGGTCCGCTTCGACCCGTCCCGGGCGGAACTCGCCGACCGCCGGATCCGCGTCCAGGGCACCCTCCAGGCCGCAGAGTTCGACTCCGGCACGCTGGAGGTCGTCGCCGCCCACACCCTCGTGTACGCGCTACGGCCGGCCGGCGGCAAGGCCGACGCCGAGGCCTCGCTGTTCACCGTCCGGCGCGAGCTGCACTTCCGCTTCGACCAGGACGACCTGCGCACCCACCAGGTGGAAGTCGTCGTCTCCTACGTCCAGGCCGGACCGCTGGCCTGCGCCGACGAGGCCACGAACCATCTGCGCCCGCTGCTGGCGGGGCAGACCGCCAAGGCGGGCGGGCCGTCCGCCGGCACGGACCCGTACGGCACGGGGGCGGCGACGGCGTTGTGCGGGACCCTGGCGGAGAGTGCGCAGCCCAAGGTGTGAGCCCGGGGGTGCGTTGTCGGGTGCGGGCGGGTGGGGCTTCTCGCGCAGTTCCCCGCGCCCTTG